>JAOZRC010000203.1 GCA_029940345.1 Desulfobacterales bacterium | reverse complement strand
CCCCCCCCACCCTACAACATTACATATAACGGGTAGTTTATTTATTGAGGATTCCCTAACTTGTAACTTTAAACTTCACTGTATATCCTGCTCAAAGATCGTACCGGTTCCTCCATCCGAAGTTTGATTGCGCTTCGTTTTACGAGATGGTTGCGGCGATATAATGCAGGAGGACATTTTTTTTTCAAATTTTAGAAATTCTTTTTGTAATGCTGCCATTTTTGTTCGCAGATTTTGTTCCATGCGGTCCAGGTTTTGTTTATGCTGTTTTTGATTACGGGCAAGCGCCGAATCAAGCGTTTTACGATAGACAACTTTTTTCGCCAAAGCAAGCAGTTCCGCTTGTAACTGGTTGACCGCTTCGATGGAACGATTTATTTTATCAGGTAATTCAACCGGTTGGTTATTCTTTTGGATAATCAGTTTGGAAAGTTTCGTCCAATTATCTTTTTCTTCTTCAAACGCTTCGATTAGCCGGATTAAGTTGTCTTGTTGTTGTTGGGTCGTTTTTTGAATTTCATTGAGCTTTTTTTGATATCCGTCAACCGTTTGGTTTAGTTCTGTCAGCCGCTCGGATTCCATGGCAACCGTTTGGGAAAGCTCGGAACTTTTATTCTTATATTTATCCAAGCCATCGGCAAGTAAAAAAAGTTCTTGTTTGAAATTTTTATCCAGTTGGTTGATTTGGGATAAAGTTTTTTGAATTTTTTCCTGATAAGGTGCAACTAATTTATCAATTTTGGCAGTGATTTGTTTCAGTTCATGTTTACCGGTTTTGGACGAACTGAGTAACTCTAAATTTTTTTTAACTTCAGTCAGGTCAGAGTTTAAGCCTGTGTCGTTTTTTTCGAGAGCGTTCAATTTTTTTGCAATCGATTCTTCCATTTGTGTATTTTTTTTTAACAACGAAGAATATTCAGAAGCCATTTCCTCGATTTTTTTTTCTATGATCACGGTTTTCTCGGTGCGGTTGTCCGAGAAACGTCCTTTGATGTCAAAATAAGCAACGGCTAAAAGTATGCAGATCAGGCTGAGAATGATAAAGAAGAGAACGTTGATTTTGCGGTTTAATTGGTCGATCCGCAACTCTTTCATATTTTTTTTTAATAGCGAATCCGGATTATCACCATCAATACGGATGTTAAAATCGTTCCGTGGATATTTGGCCATGGCGTCTATTCCCATTCAATCGTCCCGGGAGGTTTTGAGCTGATGTCATAAACGACCCGATTGATGCCTTTAACTTCATTAATGATGCGGTTGGATATTTTGCCTAACAGTTCATGCGGTAATCGCGCCCAGTCTGCTGTCATTGCATCTTTACTGGTCACTGCCCGAATTGCCAGGATGTTTTCATAAGTGCGTTTATCTCCCATCACGCCGACGCTCTTCAACGGTAAAAGTACAGCAAAAGACTGCCATAATTTTTTATAATAGCCATTATTTTTAATTTCTTCAAGTAAAACATCATCCGCCTCTCTTAATATGGTCAATCGTTTTTTTGTGATCGCGCCGATAATCCGAATAGCTAAACCGGGCCCTGGGAAAGGTTGGCGCCAGACAAGTTCATCCGGAAGCCCAATCTCTTCGCCCAGTTGGCGCACTTCGTCTTTAAAAAGCAGCTTGAGAGGCTCAATCAGCTCCAGTTTCATGTTTTCCGGCAGGCCTCCCACATTGTGATGCGATTTGATGACCGACGTGGGCCCTCCGAAAGCGGATACAGATTCGATAATATCAGGATACAACGTGCCCTGGCCTAAAAAGTAGGCGTCTTTCAGTTTTTCAGCTTCAGCTTCAAACACTTCGATAAATTTTCGACCGATTATTTTTCTTTTCTCTTCCGGATCGGTTACATTTGCGATCGCGTTTAAAAATTTATCCGCCGCATCAACAAAACGTATTTTGAGATTTAAACGTTGGCCTAGCAGGGTTTTCAATTTAGCGGCTTCATTTTTCCTTAAAAGTCCGTTATCCACAAAAACACAGGTTAATCGATGACCGATCGCTTTACTGATTAAAAGAGCCGTTACAGATGAATCCACGCCGCCACTTAAACCCAGGATGACTTTTTTTTCTTTAACTGTGCGTTGAATCTGAACGACTGCATCCTGGGCAAACGATTTCATTGTCCATGTGTGTTTGCAATTGCAGATGTTGAATAGAAAATTGCGGATAATAAGCCCCCCTTGAGGTGTATGCGCCACTTCAGGATGAAACTGAAGGGCATAAAGCTTTTGAGTGGTATGTTGTGCCGCGGCAATGGGCGTGTTTTCAGTAGATGCCAGTAGGTTGAAATTTTCCGGCAGTTTCACAACCGTGTCCCCATGACTCATCCAGCATTGGGTTTTTTTAGCTACATCGGCAAAAATCAGCGCTTCTTGTTTGATTGTCAGCCAGGCTTGTCCGTATTCACGTCTGGCCGATTGCTTAACAACGCCTCCGAGAGCGTCAATCATAAATTGCATCCCATAACAGATGCCTAATACCGGTATCCCCAGTTGGAATATTTGCGGATCAATCTTGGGACTGCCCTTCTCATAGATACCCGATGGGCCGCCCGAAAGAATAATTCCCACCGGTTTCAGGCGCTTGATCGCATCCAAACGAATCGTCGGCGGCTCAATCTGGCAGAAAACATGGTTTTCACGAACTCGACGAGCGATAAGCTGGTTATACTGTGAACCGAAGTCGATAATCAGTATCATAATCTGTTTCCTTTTTTATTTTTCGATAAATCTGTATGTAACCGTTCATTCCCCCTTCGTAGAACTTGTAGGTCGGATTAGCGAAGCGTAACCCGATGTTAAAGCCGGCTGTTGTCGGGTTACGCTTCGCTAACCCGACTTACTGGCTAAAATGCAAATCCCAAGCATATCCGCTTAGGGGAATGGTTACTTCCAGGTGTCTTTCAGCAAACTATCTTCTTGGGAGAAATCCTAAAATTCGCATCGCATAAACGATTTGCGAAAATAGGTCGAATATGTTAGAGATGCTCTTAAAAGTCAACTTGTTTTGAAAACTGATCGGCTTATATATTCTTTCAGATACTCAATTTGACCGACTTAGGAACGCGGATTCAATAAATTGAACGCAAATTCTTCGCAATTTATGTCCAATTTATTTAATCCGCGTTCCTAACTCAGATATTTTATTAAAAAATATCCACCCTGTTATGAAAATTTTTTCATATTTAGAAAATGAAAAAATTTTCATGTAATCTACTATAAATCAGGAGGAAAGCATGAAATATTTAAAAGCGATAATTACGATTTTGGTAGCATTGGCTTGTTCCGTTTCTTATGGTCAGTCAGAAGAATTGAGAATCTTATGTTGGGAGGGCTATGCGCCTCCAAAATATACCCAAAAGTTCGAAAAACTGATCGAAACAAAGTATGGAATAGATCTAAAAGTAACAGTGACACATGTCTCTGATCCTCAAGAATTTTTTGATAAGATTCGAGGAAGAAAAGTTGATCTTATCAGCCCTGCACATAATATTCCAAAATCTGACAGGTGGAAATTCATTAAGGCGAAAGTGGTATTGCCGATTGATTTAGAGAATATACCGAATTACAAAAAAATTATTCCTTCTTTGCAAAAAGCGAATTACATCACACAAAATGGGAAAGTTTACGGCGTCCCCATCGTATATGGTCCATATGGGTTAGCATACAACACAAAATTTTTTAAGGAACCGCCTACAAGTTGGAACGTCCTTTGGGATGCCAAATACGCGGGAAAGTATACAATTAGTTCGGACTACCACGAATCGAATATTTACAGCACGGCGTTAGCTTTGGGGTTCAATAAACAGCAAATATTTGATTTTGAAATTTTCAAAGATAATCAAAAAATGAAGCGCCGATTACGAACCTTGGCCCAAAACGCCAAATCTTTATGGATCGGCGTAGATGAGGCCGATGGCCTTCAGGGATTAGCTCTTGCGACAGCATGGGGATTTTCTTTTCCAGAACTCAAAAAACGAGGGGAAATTTGGAAATTTGCTCAACCCAAAGAGGGAACAACGGGATGGGTGGATAACTGGCTAATTGGTTATTCTTTAAAGAAAAATTACAAAATGAAGCGTATTGCTGAAGAATGGATCAATTATTCAATCGGAGTGGAGATGCAGGTGGATTATGTAAGAAGTATTGGGCAATTTCCAGTCAATCTGTCCATTAAGGAACACTTAACTCCGGAAGAAGTGAAAACATACCATCTCGATGATCCAAGTTATTTTAAAAACAACTTAATTTTATGGAAAGTGTTGTCTACACGTCATCAAAATGGATTTAAAGTAATGTGGGAAAAAGCTAAACGTAAGTAAGGAAATTTGTGGCGATAACGGAACCAGAACAATTACATGAAGGCCGACTACTTACCCACCATGCTTGTATACTAGGCAAGGTTATAATTTGTGATTTTATAATTATTGTTTCAGGTGTCAGGACGTTTGCGCTAAAGACTGAAACCTGAACACTGAAATCTATTAATTTAATCACAAAATGAAAATCCCAAATTATGACCTTCCTCAAGTATAGCAAAATTTAGTGATGATTTGAATGTTTAATTTTTTTATGTATTATAGGTTGCGCGTAAGTGGCGGCTTATGCAGGCCGTTATCTTTGTTAAATTAACTATCTGAGCATTGTTGGGAGGAATTCTGAAGTTATGTATGAAAGTGGAGACCTGCGAAAAGGTCTTAAAATTGAAATGGACGGCGATCCGTATGTAATCGTTCAATTCCAATTCGTCAAACCCGGTAAAGGAAGGGCGCTTTATAAGTGTAAACTTAAAAATATGATTACTGGCGCTCAATTTGACAGAACATTCCGTTCGGGCGATAAATTCAACGAAGCCGATCTGGAAGAGCTTGAAATGGAATATCTCTATTATGACGGCGACAGTTATTGTTTCATGAATACATCAACCTATGATCAAGTTTTTATAACTGCGGATCAGATGGATGAATCACGCAATTTTTTAAAGGAAAATACGGTTTGTAATATTTTATTTTTCAGTGAAAGGCCAATTGGCGTTTCACTACCTTTTTTTGTCAATTTAAAAGTTGGTAAAGCGGACCCTTGGGTTAAAGGTGACACCGCATCCGGGGATTCCAAACCGGCCACGCTTGAAACCGGTTATGAATTGCAGGTTCCGCCGTTTATTGAAGAGGGGGAGTTAGTTCGGATTGACACGCGAACAGGTACGTATGTAGAACGTGTAAAAGAGTAGGAATTCAAATGCCTGGGGCCGGACTTGAACCGGCACGGTAAAGTTTACCGAGGGATTTTAAGTCCCTTGCGTCTACCATTTCCGCCACCCAGGCTTAATATGAAACGACCGAATTACTGGTTGAGTAAAATACGCTACCTTAAAAACTTTTGATTATAATATATGCTAGCGGATTGCAAGCAAAAAAGGAGCCTTTATGCAAAAAGAAATTTTAATTGCCGTTGATGATTCGATCCATTCACAAAATGCGGTTCAATATGCCCTATCTATGTCCACACACGCGAAAAATTTGAATTACAGGCTTTTAAAAATTCAACCGTCGATCTCTCAATATATTGTCGAGGAAGCCCGGCGAAACCCTGCCGAACGGGCTAAACTCAGGCTGATATTGACTAAAAATAAGGAAAAAGCGCAGAAGGTGCTGGACAGTTTTAAAAGCCGGATGGTTGATTTCGGAATTGATCCATCCCGGATCAAAACTGTCAATCGGACCAGGATAGACGGAATTGCCAAAGATATTTTAGACTATTCGTTGGAAAAAAAATTGGATGCCATTGTTGTGGGACGAAGGGGCATCTCGAAAGTTCAAGAGATGCTTATGGGAAGTGTCACCGGAAAGCTGATGGAACATTCCGCTGTGACGCCGATGTGGATTGTTGATGACAAATCAGATTTTTCTAATATCTTATTGGCTGTGGATGGTTCGGAAAGTGCGTTACGCGCTGTGGATCACGTTAGCTTCATGTTTCAAGGCAATTCGGATGTGATGATTACACTTTTACATGTAACGCCCAAATTCGGTGATGTAAATCTGGTTGATTTCGATATAGCGGAAGATGATCAGATCGGAGAGCTGGTCATTAAAGGTGAAAAACGACGGATAGATAATTTTTTCGCTCACGCCTCCAAAATATTCAATGAAGCAGGCATCAGCACCGATCAATTAACAGTCCGCGATGTAAAATGCAACGTTAACGTCAAAAAAACAATCATCAATGAAGCCCGTAGAGGGAATTATAAAACCGTGGTTGTGGGTCGCAGTGGGATGAATAAGTCATTCTTTTTCGGAAGCGTATCACGTTATGTGGTTGAAAAAACATCGGGTTGTGTTATATGGCTGGTACCTTGATAAATACACATTACATGTAACCGTTCACTCCCCCTCTGAGCGGAGCGGCTTTCCGCCCAACATGACACAACCGTGCGTAAGGATGTAGCGCGGGAAGCTGTCCCGCATTAACTTAAACGTTGGGGGAGTGAACAGTTACCACATGTTGCGTCCATAACATGAAGACAATTGGGGGAACTATGAAAAGTAAGCATTGTTTAAACGTGGCAGCGTTCTTAGTTGCATTCATGATGGTGGCGTCTGCCGCCGCAACTGACAGCAAAGTAGTACCATCAAAAAGTAAATCAGGGACATTCAGCGTTAAAACGGTCTCTGATCATTCACCACCAAACATTTCACGGGATATTTCAATAGACGATGCTGTTGTTCAATTTTTGGGTCATCCGCGTATAGAGGTGCTTTTTGCCGCTGATACAGTTGAAACCTTTCAGATTGACTGGCGCAGGCGTAGCGATCTGAAAGCAAAGCATCTTCATGGTTATCCTGTTATCGCTAAAGGGCGCGATCTTGAAGCAACAGAGATCCAAATTATCCGGGCGCTGGCGGCCCAAGGGGCAAGCTATGATTTCCTTGTTTCCAAGCGCACCCGCTTGCGTCCCACTTATCTATTGCGCTTTATTAATAATTCCGATGTTGTTGATATCATTTTGGATTTGCAAAGCAGTCAATGGGGCTTTTTCTTCAAGGACGCCCTGGTGCAGGAGGATATTACCGAACAATTGGCTCGACCTGTGTTGATGATGATATTCCGGGCGGTTTTTGGGCAATGATTACGGGGTGTTCTTTGATTTTGTTGACACACGCCGCTCATATTATGAAAACTGACACATCATCAAGGCGTAACCTTTCACATGCCCCATGGTTCCCATGCTCCGGCGGGGAACTTTATTTGGGCCAAAGCCGCGTTAATTAAAGGTTACTGGGCCAACGCAGTACGTTCCCACGCCGGAGCATGGGAACAAAATCGGGTGGGGAGTGAACGGTTAGATCAAGGCTGTTAATTTTTAATGAATTAGGTTTGTAAGTGGAGGGAATCGTTATGCGTAACTATCTAAAAATTGTCATTTGTCATGTTTCTCTTTTTCTGATGCTTTGCACCGTATTGGGGTTAAGTGCTTGCAGTTCGCCGCAACTCCCCCCGCCAACAATTCCTGGGAATATTGATACAACTGGAACCTTACCGGTTGACACACCATCGAATAATGAACAAGTCACGCTTCATTTGATTATTATCGCTGACACCGATGACATCTCAATTGGGCAATCCACCCAAATTGATCTACGCAATATGCAAAGATTGATGGGGGCGATTGCGGCTCAAAGCCTTGACAGAATTGTTTTGAAACCATTAATAAGAGATAAACGTATTACCCATCAAGAATTGTTAAACATTCTTGAACGCCTTCATGTGCAACCCCACGATATCATCGTATTCCATTGGGCCGGACACGGCCACGGTTCCCCCGGGGCCAAATGGCCCTACCTGGACACCGCCGCGAAAACCACCGATTTCAGACAGGTTATCGAAATGCTTAACAGCAAAAATGCCCGTCAGATGATCGCATTGGCGGATTGCTGCAATGCGCCGCTAATCAATACACGCGATATATACGCTGCCCAAAGCTTGCGGCGTCAGTTATTTTTCCCGGAAAATATCGTAAAAATGTTCATCCAACCTAAAATCAAGATTATTGCCAGCGGAAGCCAATCGGGTCAATATGCCTCGGGAACAAACTCTTTGGGAGGCTATTTTACCTACAATTTCCTTACAACCCTGGAAGAAGCGTTATTAAACGAAAACAACCCGGATTCGGTATGGGAAAAAGTGATGCGGACCACTCGTGATCGCGTGCGTTATGACACCCGGAATAAACAGACGCCTCAGTATAAAATCAATCCGATAAACGACAAAGAGCTAAATAAAATTGATGCAGGCGATATTGATACGCCAGTTGATGAACATGCGGAGAGCGTCAATAAAGATATTACCAAGAAAGAACCCGTCAGCCCAGGTGATTTTAATCAGCTTATGGATAAAATTCTGCAAGAGATTAAGTAAGGAAAATTGAAGTTTGAACTCCGGAATAGGTAAGTTATTTCGTCCCCGTTCCTAAGAGCCTGTTTGAAAAGTCTTAAATCGGCTGCAAAAGCGTGAGAGCGGTTCT
>JAOZRC010000202.1 GCA_029940345.1 Desulfobacterales bacterium | reverse complement strand
TTTGGTAGGGAGGCAATTTTTGTGCCAGAACAAACCAAAATCTGACAACTATACTAATCTATTTAATATAAAATAAGTGACTGAAACTAATTTACACCTGACTATAAACATTAAATCAAGGAGGAATTAAAAATGAATTACATCAAAACAACCCTATTAATACTGATAATTTTGCTGATGCCGGTGTGCCTTTTTGCCGCCGTTACACCTTTAACCGCCAATTCATGGGATGATGCGGGCGGACTGACGGCTGCCGTCAGTGCGGCGAATGACCGGATGACCGTGACCGGTACGCGTATTTCACAGGTTGGCTGGGGACAGGGAGCGCTTAACTATATGGCCGGTGCGACCGCAAATTCGCTGTTTTCCGGTAGCGGTGAGCTGTCCGTGGATGTAATCGGCATCGGCGCAGGGAGTGCTTTAGGCACCGGCACTGGCTACAAGATGTGGGTGCAATTTTACAACGATCCGCAGAATGTGATCGCCATGGGCGTTATCCATGACCCGGGGGTTTCACCCAATGGTATTACGGTGATGGTGGAAGGTCTGGCCAATGGCCAGCCCATAGGGGGGTACTGGATGCCCGGTTCAAGCCCGGCACTCACGGGTACGGCGGCTAATTTTGCCGTAAGCTGGACACCAACCCAAATATCCTGGACGATAGACCGGCTTGAAGCCTATCGCATGACCTATCCGATTACAATGAATAATCCTTCCATTTCATTCTTGGCAGCTGCCCGTATGCCGGGTGATTCCGTTTCCGTCAGTTTTCAAAATATCGTTTTTTCCAATCCGCCTTCTACTACAATCACGATTCCTTCCGAAAGTCCCCGCGCCACTATCAGCGCCGATGTAAACTATGACGGTGCTGCTAACGCTGTGGGATGGGCTGCGAAACTGAATTTTCATGACGCTTTTGGCAACGCGCTTTCCTTCGGTGCTCATGCGGATATTAACGATCTGAATTCTTTAGGAATTCCATATTTTCATTTTGACCGCGTCAGAGAAAACATTGGTTTTGATCATGGTTACTCTGGTTCGACCCAAGGGATTGAAAATCTGACGCAACATTGGGATTTGTTTTACTATGACCAGGCCGGTAAAGTTGTTTTTTTTCTTAACGGTGCAGCCATCGGAGAGGCGAGTATCAAATTTCGCGACCGAATTTTCTTTCAAGTGGGCATTGACGGTGCTCAAAATGGCGATTATATTCGCGCTGATTTTGCCAATGTAAGCATCGGCGGAACCTGGGCCGACGGTAGGGCCGTTAAGCCCAACGGCGATTGGAATGACACTTTTGATTTCTGGGGTTTGAACGCTACACGAACCGGAGGAAGTGTAAATAGCGCTAATTTTAGACTGGAAGGCACGGTGTCGGGGCTGCCTGCCGGCGCTGACTGGGATACGATTGAAACCACCTACGGATACCCCGGCCAACCGGTCGCGGCGGTAGCCATGATCACCGAATGGTGGCATAATAAGTAGTTTAGAAGAAAACTGATAGATGAAGGATGCCATTTTTGGCATCCTTCAAAATGGCCAAAAAATAATTCTACCTGTGCGGTTGCTATCAAATGTAGGGTGGGCAACGTTTTGTCAATTAACTGATTCATATCTGACAAAAACGCAAAGCGACTGACTTCGTTAGAAGAAACTGCCTTTGCCCACCGGTTTTTATCGAAACTGTGGGCATCGCCGACGGAATTATTTCTTTACGATATGTTTTCACGGAGATGCCACCCTACTTTGCCTTATTGACACCTCAAAAGAATATGTCGGCAAACTAAAGTGCCGAAAACTGCCAAGTAAGTCATACCAAAGTGTATTAAATTTGATGACTTACTTAAATTGAAGGATTTGTCAGGCGGCCAAGTGGAAAAACTCGTTACGAGTTCAGCCTTTTGATAAAGTAGAAAAACCACCGTTTTTATCTCACTATCCGCATAAAATATATAGGCTACATCCGCACAAACACCTTGAACTAAACACCGTTAAGTGGTAACATTACGGGCTTGAATATCGTTTCGGCCATTTGGAATTTCAGTTGCAACGTACCGCATTCTTTTAGATTGCGCCAGGCAGGAGTCTCGGAGTGATGACGCAGTCTAAAATAATGCGGTATAATCTGGCAAATGGCCGAAGTTATGATCAAGCCCAACATTACCGACAGGAAAGGGGGTTGTTATGAAAAAATATCGTTATTATGCTGTTTTCAACACCGTATTGCTGGCCCTTGTGATAGTATGCTTTGGCACGGCGATGAATGCCGGTTTGGCGGGAGCCGCCGATTCGGAAGATGATGCGGGCTTTTTTGTCAATGGGCAACGCTATGCCGATCGCACGAGCTATCTTTTATCGGATGCATTCCGCAAAGCCGGTGGGCGGTGCGGGTTTGATCGTCACCGCAGCGGGCGTTCGGAACGAATGCCGGATAGTGGCAAGCATCCCTCCGATTGTCCAGCGGAGTGGTCAACCAATCTTTATGAATACCAGGTAGACTCGCTGCTTATAATTCCCGTCTGGGTGCATGTCATTCGTCGCCTTGACGGAGTCACCGGAGAGGTTTCCGATGCCTTGGTAAACAGTCAGATTGGTGTGCTGAATGAAGATTTTCGCGCCATCCCCGGCACTGCCGGCCAAAACGGCGTGGACACCGGCATACAGTTCCGGCTGGCTGGCATATCCAGGTATAATGACGACTGCGCCTTTAGCGACAAGAGCAATGAGTGTATGAAAGGTATGCAAAAGGATCCCAACCGATATTTGAATCTTTACACCAAATATATTTCCGGCTATTTGGGCTATGCGTTTCTTCCCCAGACAGACGCTGGACAATTTTATGACGGTGTATATATTGATTATCGTTATTTTGGCCGCATCCCGGCCGACGCCTATCCGTATGATCGGGGGCGGTCGTGTACCCACGAAGTGGGCCATTACCTGGGATTGTTACATCCGTTCGAAGGGGGGTGCGTCAGTTGCGTCAAGCCCGACTGCTACGAAAATAGTGATTTTATTTGTGATACAAACGCCCAGGCAGAGCCGCTTTATGGTTGTTTGGATGCTGATGGCGCGTCTCCCGAATCCTGCGACACACCAGACCCTTACACCAATTATATGAATTATACGGATGACGCCTGTATGGACCGTTTTACGGCAGAACAGGCCCAACGTATGCGTTGCGCTTTGATTCATTATCGCCCTCTGTTGGCGGAAACATCGGGCGGAACCAGCACTGATGGCCGCACACCGGTGTATCGCTTTTATAGCGAACAGCTTCAAACTCATTTTTACACGGTTAGCGAAAACGAAAAAAATACGATCATCGCGACGTTCCCCGACAATGTATGGCGCTATGAGGGCGGCGCTTGGCGCGTCTATGCGGGTACCCAGACCGGCACCGTTCCCCTTCACCGTTTTTACAGCGAACATCTGAAACGTCATCTTTTCACCATTGACGAAAATGAAAAAAACACGATTATCGCTACGTTTCCGGTAAATGTATGGCGATATGAAGGAATTGCATGGTATGTGCATGCGGGGCAATCTGACGGCACTCGGCCAATCCACCGTTTTTATAGCGAACAGATGAGAAGTCATTTTTTCACCATTGATGAAAACGAAAAGAATGCGATTATTTCGCGTTTCCCGGAAGATGTTTGGCGGTATGAGGGCATTGCTTACTATGCTTACTAATACGTTGATGAAAATACGCCAGTTACTGCCAGGGATCAAATTCCTAAAAACTGGGTTTATTGAAGCAAATATTCTGAAAGTAACCACTAAAATCTGCTGAATCCGCGTTATTCATGTTTATATTGTTCTTATGAATTATTTGAATCTATTCGTACTAAGGAGGTTGTTGTGCAACATTTTATTCAGCACGTTCTGAATCGCAGTTTAATAGTGTTACTATATAGCATTTTATTTATGCTTTGCGTTAATTTTTCAGGAAATGCCATCTGGGCCAGACATCCATCTGATTGCTCGGATACAAACACCGAATATGAAGGCGATGAATATTGGCCAAATATGGTTTTCACCATTCCTGTCTGGGTGCATGTGGTTCGCCAGTCAGATGGCATGACGGGTGATATTTCGGATGCGCAAATTTACAGCCAGATTGAAATTCTGAATGAAGATTTCGGGGCCAGGCCACACACACCCGGCCGTAATGGCTTTGATACCGGCATCCAATTCAGGTTAGCCGGCATTGAGCGTCATAACAACGATTGTGTTTTTGGTAAAATTGTCGATCTTGATGATTTTACAACAGTACAGTGTATTCAAGGGATGGCCAAAGATCCCAATCAATATTTAAATATTTACACTATCGACACCCAATATTCGACAACAGAAAACCTGAATGGGTTTTCTGCTTTACCGTGGGCGGCTGCCGGCATGTATTTTGACGGTGTATATGTTGAATACAAACATTTTGGACGTAACTCACCAGGCGCATATCCCTCTAACCAAGGAAGGACAACTACCAAACTGGTCGGTTACTACCTGGGCCTCTTGGAAATCAAACCGGAAGGTTCATCCGGCTGTGAGAGTTGCGCCAAACCGGAGTGCTACCAAAACGGTGATCTGATTTGCGATACGAATGATCAGGAAAATCGGTTCTATGATGAACCCTGCCCGAAAAATCCTGTATCCTGCGGTACGCCCGACTCTTACACCAATTATATGAACACCACCGGTGATGCTTGCAAGGATCGTTTCACTGAGGAACAGGCGCGGCGGATGCGCTGTGTTATTGAACATTATCGTCCCGGAATTGTCGACAATACCCTACCAGGAACGGTTCCGGTATATCGGTTTTACAGCAATCAGTTATTGACGCATTTTTTCACAAACAGCGCCTATGAAAAAGATACGATGATCGCTACCTTTTCTGACGATGTATGGCGGTATGAGGGTGTTTCCTGGTATGTGTTCGCGGATTCCGGCAGCGGTGCTTCACCCATTTATCGCTTTTACAGTGATACGTTGAAACGTCATTTTTACACGATTGACGCGTATGAAAAAGATTCCATCATCGCCAATTTCCCGGTGGAAATGTGGCGTTATGAAGGCATCGCCTGGTATGTTTATGCATCACCCCAGCCCGGAACCCTGCCCGTTTATCGTTTTTACAGTGATACGTTATTAAGTCATCTGTACACGATGGATGAATATGAAAAAAATTACATCATCGCCAACTACCCGATGGAGATGTGGCGCTATGAAGGCGTCGCCTATTATGCGTTTCCGGCGGGTTACTGATTTCGACTCGTACGGGTGCTGTCATATCTAAGGGGCAACTTTTTGCCATTTGCCTTAGTCTGCCTTGGCCCGATCTCTGATCACAAAAGTATCTGAATAGACCGCTATTTTATCAACTTTTGTGATCAGAAATCGAACTGATCTGACCCAAATCTATGTGCCTGCTTGGGGAAGTTATTTTGTCCCCGTTCCTAAAAGAGATTCACTCGCCCATTCGATCTGCAGCGTATTCCCCCAAAAGTATAATATGATAAACAAATTAAGGATGCCAGGGCCTACCAGAAAAATAATCGACCTGTTCGTAAAACATCAAATCAAGGGTTAGGGATTGATTTCCGGTTTTTATGGCCTTACATTGATCTGAATTGCATTTTTTCAAAAATAGCAGAATGCGAGCTTCAACTTGCGGGTCCTAAATAATAGGAAATCAGGAATTATTAAACCGAGAATTATTATAAAGAGATAAAATGATGAAACAAAACAACCATTACAAATTAGCAACTATTTTCGTTAGCGCTACGCTTATTCTCAGCGTGATATTATTGGCCAAGTCGGGAGCGGCAAGCGCCTTCAACGATGAGGATGAGTTTGTTACTAATGGCAAGCGCTATTCAAGTTACAGCGCTTATCTGCAATCGGATGAATTTCGCAATTCCGGCGGGCGATGCGGATTTGATAGCATCAGGGAAAAATTCAGACATCGCTACGATGAAGAAAAAGCGGCTTTGGATTGCAGCCTCTTCCAGTCGGACAATTTGGGTGATTACTTTCCGAACGTAATTTACACAATACCGGTATGGGTGCATGTCATCAGGGCGGATGATGGCTTAACCGGCGAAGTGTCGGATGCGCTGATAAACAGCCAGATTGATGTTCTGAATGAAGATTACAGAGCTGGTGCCAATACGCCGGGCGGATCCGGTAATGACGCGCAAATTCAATTCAGGCTGGCCGGAGTGAGCCGCTATAATAACTCAATCTGGTTTTACGCCGGCGAAGAAATTTACGCATATATGAGCAGTATGGCGAAAGATCCGCACAGATACTTAAACATATACACAAAAGAATTGGGTACTCTTTTAGGAATCGCCTCAGCACCGGCTGAGAGCGCCGGGCAGAGCGATGACAGTGTGATGATTAATTACCGTCATTTCGGACGCAATTCGCCCGACACGGCGCCTTACGATCAAGGCCGCACCACTACCCATGAAGTGGGCCATTACCTGGGGCTTGACCATCCTTGGGGAATCTTTGGCGGATGTCCCAACGGTGATCCCCCATTCTGTTATTCAAATGGTGATTTGATCTGTGATACCAATCCCGAGGAGCGTGAGATTTACGGATGCCCGTATCAACCGGAATCATGCGGCAGTCTTGATCCATATAAGAATTACATGAATTACACGGATGACAGTTGTATGGATCAATTCACCATTGAGCAAGTGTATCGGATGCGATGCTCGCTAGAAAATTATCGGCCGAATCTTTACGAGGGTAACACTGACCCCACGCCTCCTCCGACTCCCACTCCCTGCACGGATGGCCTTACACCCGTTTTCCGATTATACAGTGAAGGTTTATTGGTCCATTTATTCACAACGGATGAAAATGAGAAAAATGTATTAGATGCCGGCCCGGTATGGAACTTTGAGGGCATTGCCTGGTATGTTTATCCAGGTCCTCGAGATGGTGTTGTGCCAGTTTATCGTTTATACAGTGATGCGTTGAAAGTCCATCTCTATACAACGGACGAAAATGAGAAAAATGTGTTGAACGCCACGTCTATATGGAACTTTGAGGTGATTGCCTGGTATGTTTTGCCCGGTTATCAGGATGGTGCCGTACCGGTATACCGCTTGTATAGTGACGGTTTGAAAAAGCATTTGTACACCCGTGATGAAAATGAGAAAAATGTGTTAAATGCAACGTCTGTATGGGTTTATGAAACGATTGCGTATTATGCTTACGCAACTTGTCAGTGATTGTCACGGGTGCCGAAAAGGAACAGTCGAATGACGAACAAGGAGTGCTGAGTATGATATGACAATTCAAACACCATCAAATATTATTGAGCAAACATGTCCGCCGCGGCCTCCTATGGAAACGTTGCCTACAATGTACGACTTACCCAGTGAGAATCCGGAGGAACCCGGCGTGCCTGACCAATTTCACCCGTGGCAAGCTGATTTGCTGACGCAGACTTTTTTGCCACCTGATTACACTTCCGAACAGATGATGATCGCCAGTGACCTGAACCTCTACTATGATGTACACAATACCGGGCATTACAAACGTCCTGACTGGTATGTCGCACTGGGCGCACCGCATCTGTATGAAAAACGTGAACCGCGATTAAGCTATGTGATATGGCAAGAGGGCGTCACACCGTTTATAGTAGTCGAATTGCTTTCACACGGTACAGAAAAAGAGGACTTAGGTATGACGTTGCGCAAGTCCGACAGGCCACCGACCAAATGGGAAATGTATGAACAGATTCTGGGCATCCCTTATTACATCGTCTTCGATCGTTATACAGACAAATTGCGCGCCTTTGAATTGCTCCGACGGAGATATCGTGAAGTCGCTTTGCCTGAAAACCATCTGTGGTTGCCTGAAGTAAAGTTAAGTTTAAGATTGTGGGAGGGCGCCTATCAGGGTCTGCAACGTATTTGGCTGCGTTGGTATGATGAGGATGGAAACCGAATTCCCACCTTAGCGGAACGGGCCAAAAAAGAAAAACAACGCGCCGAACAGGAAAAACAACGCGCCGAAAGGGAAAAAAGGCAAAAGGAAATTGCTGAAAAACAATTGCAAAAAGAACGGGAGCGGACTGAAAAGTTACTTGCCCAACTTAAAGCGTCCGGTATTGAAGCTGATGCCTAAGCGATTTTGTATTCCTTTGATAACAGGTTGTTTAAACAATGATTTTTGAAATATCTGGCATCCTTCATTTTCCAATTAACACTTTGATTGAAATGTACGATGTTCAAAGTTATTGCAATTTTTCCCATTCACTGGCTTTGGTATATTGCAGTCGTAAATTGGGAAAGACTGCAATCACTTTGTACACCGTTTAGAAGCTAAAAAGTGTCAACTATCTTTAGCTTTATATGAAAGATGCAGATAAACTTTATGTTTTTCATATAACGGGCAAATAGTTCTTGATTTTTAATTTTAATGCGATTATAAATAATATTAATTAGTCAATAATCAAACATCTCAAACATCTCAAACATCTCAAACATCTCAAACATCTCAAACATCT
>JAOZRC010000201.1 GCA_029940345.1 Desulfobacterales bacterium | reverse complement strand
CTTTATTTGATGGTGAAAACTGGCAAATGAAGGATGCCAGAGCATGCATAAAATAAATTATCCGATACCATTTTGTACTTTACATGTAAATAGGGACTATGTTTAAAATTGTCAAAAAAGCACTTTTGTGCATATTTCTAACAGATATGGTGTACTGATTTCATTTTTAATTGTAATTTATGGGTGCCCAATTGTTTTCCAGCGATGAATCCTGAACCAATCGAAACGATACTGATAGTTGATGATGATGATTCGATTCTTGAAATTTCAAATGAATATTTCGAATTAAAAGGATACCGGGTCATCACCGCCGGTAACGGCATGCAAGCCCTGGCTATTATTAAAAAGGAAACGGTTGACTGTTGCGTAACCGATATTAATATGCCGTATATGGACGGAATGGAACTGGCGGAACAGATCAGGAAAATTGATAATACAATACCTGTCATAATCATGACGGGATATCCCTCCCTTCAAAATAGTATTAAGACGCTTCAGAATGGCGTCGTTGATTTCCTGATAAAGCCCGTTCATCTCAACCAGATGGAATTAAGTATTCAAAGAGTTTTTCGACAACGCAAGCTTTTTATTGAAAATATTCTTTATAAAAAGGAGGCCGAAAGCAAAGCTAAATTAGAAAAACTCAATCGGGAATTGCATTTAAAAGTTAATGAATTGAACATTTTAAATCGGATTATGTCCGATCTGACCGAAACATCGTCTGGCAGGGATGTGTTTAGGCGGGTTACTGAAATGACGATTACTTTGACTTCTGCCACCGAAGCTCGTTTCTATATAATTAATGAAGCCTTAAAACATCCTTTTGAAGTAACGGCTAATTTTAAGCAACCTACGGGTCATCATGAAGTTTCGGAATCCGGTGCGTCATCCGCTCTCAAAGGTATCAGCTCTGAAAATGGGCAATGTTCAGCTTTGGACCGATTTTTGTTGACAATTGCTGCTGACGGAAGGCCGCTGTTAGTCGCTGACAGTCGAACGACAAGCCAATTACCAAGGGGAATATGTTCTTTCATAGCCATCCCCTTATGTATCCAGGAAAAAGTGTTCGGATTATTGACCGCTGCAATAAAAAACGACAACACTTTTTTCAATCCCAAGGATTTATACTATCTTACATTTATGTTAAAAAGAGCAGCGTATGTTGTCGAAAATTGGGCGCTTTATGAAAACATATATGAAAATTTGTTATCAACCCTTTACGCGTTAGTCAATGCACTGGAGGCACGCGATTCCTATACCCAACAACATTCCATCCGGGTTGCGGCCTTGGCTGCTGTTTTGGGCAAAGAAATGAATCTAACAGGCGAGGAACTGGATATTTTGAATGTTGCCGGAAGGCTTCACGATATTGGTAAAATCGGTGTCAGGGATGATATCCTGCTTAAAAAGGGCTCGCTAACATCCGAAGAATTTTTAGAAATTGAAAAACACCCGTTGATAGGCGCAAATATCATCGGACAACTCGGTCTCTGGGAACGCGAACAGATAATCATCAAACATCACCATGAACGTTTTGACGGAAAAGGTTATCCTGATGGTTTACAGCGTAATGATATTCCTTTGTTAGCGCGTATCATGGCTGTGGCGGATGCGTGTGACGCAATGGCATCTGATCGTGTTTACCGGAAAAGGTTGTCTTTCGATGGGGTTTTAAAAAGAATAGATGAAGAGACTGGTACTCAATTTGATCCGGATGTTGTCAAGGTGTTTAAAAAGGTATACCATCAGGGCAAGTTGAAACAATATCTACCGGAAAAGAATAATTGAGAATCCTGACATTGAGACACTTATTGACATACACAGACATTCAGAAAATAGATTTTAGGGCGTTATCCGTGGTCGACGTTTAACAATACAGCCGATTCGCTCTATCTTTTGAAATTTATCATCTGAAAGACTGAATTCCAAAATACTTAGGAGAAAAACAATGAAACTGGCAGTCAGTGGAAAAGGCGGCGTGGGGAAGACCACTTTCGCGGCCCTGCTAATTCGAAGTTTAGATGCACAAGGCAAGCATGTATTAGCGATTGATGCTGATCCGGATGCCAATCTGGCTGCTGCGGTCGGTATGCCTGATGCCAATAAGATAACTCCAATTGCAGATATGAAAGAGCTTATTTTTGAACGCACCGAAGCACAACCAGGAACTATTGGCGGATTTTTTAAGCTAAACCCCAAAGTGGATGACCTTCCCGAAGCTTTATCTGCTCGACTGGGTCATATCAAATTAATGCGCTTAGGTGGCATTAAAACCGGCGGGTCGGGTTGTATTTGCCCGGAAAGTGCGTTGTTAAGAGCGTTAATTACCCATATTGTCCTGGCGCGCGATGAGGTTGTGATTATGGATATGGAAGCCGGCATTGAACATCTTGGCCGGGCAACGGCGCAAGCGGTGGATAAACTCATTATTGTCGTGGAACCCGGACGCCGCAGTATTGACACTGCGGTTCATGTAAAAAAACTTGCCTCCGAAATAGGTTTGCAACGGATTGCTGTCGTTGGCAATAAAATTCGTGGAACCGGCGATGAGACTTTTATAAAAAAACATCTTGCAGATTTTGATTTACTCGGATTTTTACCTTACAGTGATGCCCTGATTGAGGCCGATTTAGAGGGAATTTCATCCTATGACACCGATTCACCTGCTAAGACGGCGGTTAAAGCCATGATAACCCAGTTATGAAAAACTGGCAGAAAAGAGTTCCGTTAAAAAAAACTGGCCGTCACCATTCAAAAAGCGGATATAGGCTGTCTGGTGCAACCTCTAAAATATTAAAAATGAAACCCGGTGCCGATGCATCACTCAAAAAGGTATTTGCATCTATCGGCGCCCCGGATAAAAAACCGTTCATACCGGACCGTTTTCAGGTTGAAGCCTTACACGCCATTGAAAGTGGTGACTGCCTTGTAACAGCGCCGACCGGATCCGGTAAAACCTGGATTGCGGTCAAAGCCATCGCTCGTATTTTAAAAAATGGCGGACGAGCGTGGTATGCTTCGCCCCTTAAAGCTTTAACCAATGCCAAGTATGCTGAATTTTGTGAAGCCTTTGGCGCTCCGCATCTCGGAATTTTAACAGGTGATCGCAAGGAAAACCCCGATGCGCCGATTATTGTGGGGACGACCGAAATTTTACGTAACCAGTTATATGATGCGATGCATCGTGGTGAAGGGTTGGCAACCCATTTTGTTGTGTTAGATGAAGCGCATTTTTTAGGGGATGAAGACCGCGGCGTGGTGTGGGAAGAGATTATGATTTATCTGCCTTCCCGTATCCCGTTGCTAATGCTGTCTGCAACAATCGGCAACGCTCATCAGATTGCCGCATGGCTCGCCAAAATACGAACTAAAAAATGCCATATCGTAGAGGAAAAAAAGCGGCTGGTGCCGCTTCAACCGCTCTTTTTGCATCCGTCGGGATCACTCCTGCCCCTTGTCGCGCCCCATTCTCACAACAAAAAGAAAACCAAACCCCATAAAAAGGTACAGGCGTATCTAAATATGCCGAAGCCCCCCCTTTTGGCGCCACCGCGCAAACTGCCGCCTTATGGTAAAATTCTGCGTGTGCTGGATAAATATAACCTCCTTCCAGCTATTTTTTTCCTTAAATCACGTGCCGACTGTGATAATGCACTGAACTTGTGCGCTGGCAAAATTCGGCGTGATCCCACACACCAGGCGGCTCTTAAAATTCGAATTGATGCGCTGACCGCCGGGAACGTCTACCTTGATAAACATCGCCAGTTAGATTATTTAGCAGATAATGCTGTCGGCGCCCATCATAGTGGACAATTGCCGGCTTGGAAATTAGTGCTGGAAACATTAATGCAGGAAGGGCTATTAAAAGCTATTTTTGCTACTTCGACCGTCGCCGCAGGAGTAAATTTTCCCGCCCGGACGATTGTTTTATCTGATTCAGATCGCTTTAACGGTCGCGACTTCTTACCGTTAAGCCCTACCGAATTTCACCAAATGACAGGCCGTGCCGGAAGACGAGGGATGGATCAGATAGGCTTTGCAATTGTCCTTCCTGGTAAATTTATGGATATTCGGCTTATGGCCAAACTTTCAGCAGCGCCGCCATCAGCCATATACAGCCAGATAAAAATCAATTTTTCCATGGTGCTAAATCTCCTTCTGTCATACACATCGGTTCAAATTAAAGACCTCTTGGCGCACTCTTTTGCCGCTTTCCTGATTATACAAAACAGGCGTCGCAAGTTTCCCAAAAATAAATCCGCCGAAACGCGCAAATATCTGGAAAATGATTTTAGGCGGCATCTTAATTTTTTGAAAGAAACTCATTTCGTAGCCAATGATGGTGTTTTGACGGATGATGGGCGATGGGCGTCTCAATTACGTGTGGATCAACCGTTAATGATCGCCGAGGGGTTTCGCTGTCGGCTCTTTCCAGGGTCGGATCCCGTGCTTTTGGCGGCCATCATTGCCGCTTTTGTCAATGAGCGTGAAATGGACTCTAAATTTGATAAGAGCAGTTTACCACAAGACCTTGCCGATGCTTTCTACAAAATAAAAAAGGGCTTGCGTCCCTTTGTGCAAAAAATGTATAAACGGGGCTTTGAAATCAGGGTGCTTTATATGCGACCGGCCGCCGCTATTTATTCGTGGGCATCTGGCCAGAGTTGGGAGGAAACACTTGCAATCGCCGAACTTGCAGAAGGCGATCTGGCAATGCTGATTTTGCGTAGCGCTGATAATTTGCGCCATATTCAGGCGCTTACAAATGTTTTTCCTGAATCTGCCGCCACTGCCAAGCAGGCGGTTAAATTGATTCTAAAGTATCCTGTTGTCATGGATAATGAGAACAACGGGGAATAATGAGTGTCGGAATTCAGCTTGAGGATAGCTGATTGATTTTGCAAATAGTGTATAACAATAAAAAAAGAAGGAATTAAAGTGTATACTTGTTTTAATGAATAATTTGATGTATGCATAGATAGATAGATTAATATAGACTTTCAGATAATTGATTTCACAGGGATAGAGTTAGGAGGCTGTATTGTAATGCAACGACGATTGATAACGCCATGCCAAATCTTGAATTCGGGTAATTATCTGTGAAAGTCCACAGCCTATTTTGATCAAGGCTGTTGAGTTTTTTAACTTCTTGACAAGTACTATTTTTTTGTGGCAAACTGACTGATTCAGTTTATAATTTAAAAAGAGTGTCCAGTTCTAAGAGATTAATTTTGTTTGGTGTTTTTTGATAAACTTCTGGCCGGTTTTACCTCAAGATTCACGTTATCAGACTTTCAAAGCCTTATGCCAACTGTGTTCTTTTTAGAACTGAATAGAGTCCTGCCATTTTCATCTTGTTTTGATAACCTTATAAACTTTCAAATAATTAATTTGCAGCTTTATCAGCCGTAACTATACGCTGACGTATTGGCTCATCGCCCTATCCCCGTAAACTATTATCTGGAAATCTATAGTTTGTATCTTTTGGAAGAATGATGCAGTGAAAGTAACTATCACGGAAATATTAATTTTTATGGCAGTAGTTGACGAACTTACAGTAAAAACGATAAACTGAAATATGTATACACCCCATTTCGGGGCTATTTTTTATAGGAGTTTCATTTCTGATGCCCGAAGCAAATAATATCCCGAAAGAAATCAATAGGATTTTAAAAAATCATATCGAAGAAGAGGACACGGGCATTACAAGCAAGTCTGCGGCAAATGATCGGTCAATTGACTATGATTTATCCGAAATCCAATTTGAAACGGATGAAGAGATAACATTTGGTGACACCCCAATCCAAGCGAATGATAATAGTGGTTGCGCCACTCCTAATGATATTGGAGGACAGATAAATATAGTCTCTGCCAAATTGGATTTATTGCAACAAGAGTTTAACGAAAAGCTTAAATATGATCAGCATAAAGATAATATTATTGATAATCTTCACGGCGAACTGCAAGAATATAAAAACGAAACATTCAGAAAACATTTTCAAACTATGATATTGGATGTGATTAAAATCATTGACGATATCCGAAAATTGTCAAGGTATTATCGCTCTCAGGACTCATTAAACAGCGATCCCGTCAAATTGCTTAAGTTAATTGAAAGCATACCCGCCGACTTAGAAGATTCTTTCTACTGGCAAGGTGTCAAACCTTATGTATCTGACAGCGATCGTTTTGATCCCACACGACAGAAAGTGTTGAAAAAAGTTGAAACTGCTGATAAAAACAAAGACAAAATGATTGCTGAACGATTGTTTCCCGGATATGAATGGGATGGTCGTGTGATACGACCCGAAATGGTTAACGTTTTCCTCTATGTTACAGACTCGCAGGAAATAAACTTCAGGAGCACCGATGAGTAAGCAGGCTCAGAAAATTTACGGAATTGATCTTGGCACCACCTACTCTTCTATCGCTCATGTGGATGAACATGGTAAAGCGGTTCTAATCCCTAATGCGGAAAGTTCAACGAGTACCCCATCCGTGGTTTTTTTTGATGAAGACGAGATTATTGTTGGTGATGTCGCTAAAGAAAGCGCGGCGCTATACCCTCATGATGTTGTGATGTTTGTGAAACGGTCGATGGGTGAGCCGAATTTTCTTTTTGAAAATAAGAATCAATCCTTTCATGCAGAAGAAATATCCGGTTATATTATACGTAAAATTGTACAAGATGCGGAGCAAAGCACAGGTGAAAAAATAAAAGATATTGTTATCACCTGTCCGGCTTATTTTGGTATCAATGAAAGAGAAGCCACGCGAAAAGCGGGTGAAATTGCAGGTTTTAACGTACACCAAATTATTAACGAGCCCACGGCTGCGGCGATTGCTTACGGAATGGTGGAAAGCGATGATGAACATGTTGTGTTAGTCTATGACTTGGGCGGCGGTACGTTTGACATCACGATGATTGATATCAAACCGGAATCAATCGAAGTAATCTGTACCGGCGGCGACCATAACCTGGGCGGTAAAGACTGGGATGATCGTATTGTCGCCTATCTTGCCCAGGAATTTCAAAAGAACACAGGGATAAAAGAAGATATCCTCGAAGACCCTACGACTTGCCAGGATTTACAGCTATCGGCGGAACGATCAAAAAAAATGCTGACTCAACGCCGAAAAGTTCCGATTTCGGTTACCCATGGCGGAGAGCGTGTTAAAATTGAGCTGGAAAGAGCTAAATTTGAGGAAATTACACATGACTTGATGGAAAGAACCATCGCGTTTACCCATGATATGCTTAAAGAGGCTGCTAAGAAAGGATATAATACATTTGATGATATCATCCTTGTGGGGGGCTCTACTCGCATGCCTCAAGTTCGCGGCCGGGTCAAAAAAGAATTTTCCAAAGATCCCCGTATCTTTGATCCTGAAGGATCCGTTGCCAAAGGTGCGGCTATCTACGGATGGAAATTGGTTCTGCATGACGGTCTTATCCGTCGAATCGCGGCTAAAACCAAAAAGAGTTTCGCTCAAATAAAAACGGTGATGGATGAATCCGATAGTAAAACGCGTCGTAAGCTGGTTCAGGCCAGTGGTGAAGAAATGCCCGAAAGTGCTATGGTAGACATCACTGATGTGACCAGTAAAAGCTTTGGCGTGGTTATTTTAACTCAAAACAAGGGCGAACGCGTTTTCAATATTGTCTTAAAAAATACGGCAGTACCGACCAGCGCCAAACGCTCTTTTTATACAGCCGAGGAAAATCAGGAGAGTGTGTACATTCGCGTTATGGAAAGCGAATCATCATCGGAAAATATCCAACCTGAATTTGCCGTGGAAATCGGCACTGCGTTGTTAGATCTTCCTCCCGGGCTTCCGGTCGATCTGCCGATTGATATCTCTTTTAATCTTGATAAAGAAGGTTGTTTGAACATAACGGCTGTAGAGTCGCACGAAAACCGAAGAGTTAATGTATCTATTGAAACAACCTCGGTTATCGAAGGCGACGCTCTGAAATTAGCGAAAAAACGTAGCCAAAGTCTTGTTGTACATTAAAAATGGATTCATTAAATGGCGTGAGTTCAAAATAATTTTGTCAACTTGATGTAATTTTGATTATTCAATTTCGATCAAAAATTGATCAATAATGCCAATAAGGGACTTTCCCATAAATAAACTATCCGATATCCTTAATGTTGTAGGGTGGGTGGAGTGTAACGCAACCCACCAATTGGAGATCATTAAATTAAAACCTATCTTATGTAGCCTTTAGGGCTACATAAAGCACCTTTTGGTTTAATGGTCTCCAATTACAGAAATACGGTGGGTTGCGTTACACTCCACCCACCCTACATTTTAGGTAGTTTATTTTTGGGAAAATCCCTAATCAAATAAAATTTAACAATCAGCCTGTTTTTAAACCAGTAATGTATAGTATTTCCGGCATCCTTCATTTGACGGTTAACAGTTTCGATTTTCATAAAGGAGTGCGAAAATGAATTTTCGCACTCCTTAAAATGTGTAAACTACTTTTGATACCCAATGAAGGATGCCGTATTTCCTATAAAATCTGATAG
>JAOZRC010000200.1 GCA_029940345.1 Desulfobacterales bacterium | reverse complement strand
AAAAAGACCAAAATGGCGTCTCCGATAAAATCGACGATGATGCCATTGTATTTATTAATGATACGAATCATATACTCAAAATAGCGGTTTAAGATGTAAATCGTCTCTTCAGGGCTTAACGTCTCAGACAACGGTGTAAAGCCCCTGATATCGGACATCATGATAACGGCCTCGCTTCGGCGGCCGCCAAGCCGGGCGGTTTCCGGATGGGCCAATAAGTGTCTGGCCACTTCCGGATCGACGTAGCGTCCGAAGGTGTTGCGTATAAAATCCCTCTCTTTGAGACCGGCGACCATGCGGTTATAATTGCCGATCAGCAGGCCCACTTCATCTTCCGTTTCAGCTTTGACCGGCACGCCGTATTCACCCTGCGCCACCTGTTGGGCGTTGTCTGAGAGCAATTGAATCGAACGCACTATTTTTCCGGTGTGAAATCGAATCAGGAACAGGATAATCATTACCAGTGCCAAACTTCCTAAAATGAAAGCATTTTTGAAATGAATGATCGGTTTGAGTATTTTAGCGCCCGGTGCAAAAAGCACAATCGCCCAGGGCGCCCGCTGTAGGCTTGCAAAACCGGCCACCATTTTCGGCGGATGCCCCTCGCCAGAAACCGTGCCGGAGGTTTGGCGCGTC
Organism: Desulfobacterales bacterium; assembly: GCA_029940345.1. Classification (GTDB taxonomy): domain Bacteria; phylum Desulfobacterota; class Desulfobacteria; order Desulfobacterales; family JAUCGF01; genus JAUCGF01. Next base: position 7,908 of record JAOZRC010000200.1, on the reverse strand, counting down.
AATCGGTTTAAAACCGCCTTTTCCAACGGATCATCATTTTCACCGATCCGGTGACGGCTATTCATTAAAGTGTCCGTATGGACGATGTATTCACCTGTTCGGTCGATCAAGCAGGCCATGTCGCTCTGCCACCAGCCTGCCTTGATAATATCGGCCATCAGATAATCGAATTTCAGATGAACTTCAAGTCGGGCGCCTTTCCTGCTGGCCGAATCGCCAACGTCAAAACCAGCCGCAGAGACCAACACAACGGTTTTATGACCTGAATCCGAATCATAGGCAGGCAGGGTCACCCGGGGAACCCTCCCGATGCGCTCAGGTTGCATGGACGGGTTTGCCGTTAACGCACGGCGTCGGTCCGCATCCTGAGAACGATCTTCTGCCGCTTGCCAGCGAAGGCGCACACGCACAACCCCTTGGATGGCTTCCAAACGTTGCAAGAGTTGTCGCTGAAACTCCGCGCTATCAGGCAAGCCCGCTGTTTCGACAAATAGCGCCATTAATTCGAAAGGCCTTGCCAGACGCATGTCGATTGTGTGCGCCGCGCGTTCAAGTTTCAGTATGGCCGCCTCATTCCATTGATCCAGCATAGCCTTACGGATATAGATAAATCCGAAAATGCCGGCGGTAATCAAAATAAGCGTCACCGGCAGAAGCAAAAGAACAATAAAACGGGTCTGTAATGTTTTGAATTTTATAGGTTTCATTACCTTAAAATCCTCTTCCTTAAAATCCTTTACTTACCTGCAATCCATGCAGTTATCCACAATCCATGTTCCTGAAAAGCCTAAATTATTTCGACCTGTGCAATTCATTCAGAGTCCCATCAGGACGGTATATTTGTAGCAACATAACGGAATATGCGCAATTACACTACAAATATGCCGTCCCGATGGGACTCCGACATAGTTTGAGCTGATTGTGCTACAAATATGCCGCTCCTACGGAGCTTATGGGGAATACTTCTTTTTAATTGCACAGGTCGGGCTATTTCACTTCGTATTCAAATTTATCCATCAGGTTTTTATCTCCGGCCATCACTTTGACCATGACGGTGTAGACGCCTTTTGCTTTAAAATTGACATCTGCGCCGAATCCGTCACCCATGGCCATGCACATCGTTTTTTGTTTGGCATTGTCAGGGCCTTGGATCATATAGCCGACTTTGGCCTGCTTCACCGGATGGCCATGGGCGTCTTTGACAAACACCATCAAATGATGGGTGTTTTTCATTTCAGGCTTATCAGCCATGTCTTTCATTTTAGCCGCCATGTCAATCAGTTCGTAAGTAAAACCGAAGCCATCCACAGCAGATTCGGGAATTGCGGGATTACTCATTTCATGGTCGCCCTTTTTATGTTGATGATCAGCCGTGAAACCCAGCGGGGCCAGCGCGATTATCAATGCGATTGTAAGTGTCTGAATGTTCATGAAATTGTTCATAATAGTTCCTTTCAATTAAAGTTTCAGTTTGGTTAAACGGTTAAAATTTTTCTATTTTGCATCAATCTACATGGATTGCAGATAAGTAAAGGATTTTAAGGAAAAGGCCGTTGTTTACCGTTATTCCCTATTCGCCATTCGATGTTCATCTTTCATTCGATGTTCGATGTTGGACGTTCGATGTTCGATGTTCATTTTTTATTTGATGTTCGACGTTCATCTTTTCCCATTTCCCACCGTTTCCAGATATCATAAACAGCCGGAATAATCACCAGAGTCAATACAGTGGAAGAGATCAGGCCGCCCACCATGGGCGCGGCGATCCGTTTCATCACCTGTGATCCGGCCTCGACACCCCACATCACCGGCAAGAGCGCTATCAGCGTGGTGGCGACCGTCATGAGCTTAGGGCGCACCCGCTCTGCCGCGCCTTCGATAACAGCGGCGTGCAGATCGGCGGCAGTGTTCATCGTGCCGCTCCTGCGCTTTCGGTTAAAAGTTTCATCCAGATAGACCAGCATCACCACACCGGTTTCCGCGGCAAGGCCGGCCAAAGCGATGAAACCCACCATAACGGCGACGGAAACATTGTAATCTAAGAAAAACAGCAGCCACACACCGCCCACCAAGGCAAACGGAAGACTCGCCATCACCACCGTCGCTTCGATGATGCTGTGAAAATGCATATAAAGCAGGATAAATATCACCATCAAGGTCATGGGAACGATCACATTCAGGGTTTTGCGCGCTTTTTCCATGTACTCATACTGCCCTGACCACACCACCGAGTAGCCCGTGGGGATATCAATCTCCCGATCGACGACCGCTTGGGCATTTTGAACAAAAGAGCCGACATCAACCCCTTTGATGTCCACATATATCCATGCGGTCTGGCGTGAATTTTCACTTTTGACGCCTGCCGGTCCTTTGTGAATCGAAAGATCGGCCAGTTGCGCCAGCGGTACTTGGGCACCGGTGGGTGTGGGGATCAAAACCCGTTTCAGGCGCTCAATATCATCCCTGAGTTCACGGTTATAGCGCAGGTTGACCGGATAACGTTCCAGTCCCTCGGTGGTATAGGTAACATTCATCCCGCCGATGGCGGTCATAATGACATCCTGAACATCGCCGACGGTCAGGCCGTAGCGGGCGATATGCTCGCGTTTGATATCGAAATCAAGGTAGTTGCCGCCGGTCACGCGTTCTGAATAGGCTGACAGTGTCCCGGGTACCTCCTGGATCACGGCTTCAAAACGGGCGCCCAATTCGGACAGCACGTCCAGATCCGGCCCCATGAGTTTGATGCCCACTGGCGTTTTGATACCCGTGGAAAGCATGTCAATACGGGTTCGAATCGGCATGGTCCAGGCATTGGTAAGTCCCGGAAATTGAATCGCACGGTCAAGGTCTTCGGCCAGTTCATCAATCGTAATATAACGCTCTTCAGGCCATATCCATGTGAGCGGGGCCATAAACTGATCGGGCAGCCAATCAGACCAATCCGAGAAAAAACGCTTGATCTTTTTCTTGCGCCATTCATGGATGATTTTACCCTGTGTGACTTCAGGCCATATCCAGGTGAGCGGTTCTTTGAGCCATCCTGGCCAGTTCGAGAAAAAACGGTCGAAGCGGATCATCTCATATTCCGCTTGGGGGCGCAGCATAATCGTGGTCTCGATCATAGAGAGCGGCGCCGGATCGGTGGCGGTTTCGGCACGGCCGATTTTTCCAAGGGTGTGATGCACTTCCGGGAAACGCTGAATGATCTTATCGGTTTGTTGAAGCAGCTCTTTGGCCTTGGTAACTGATATTCCCGGAAGAGTCGTCGGCATATAGAGAAGGTCGCCTTCATTCAACGGCGGCATAAATTCGCTGCCCAGCTTTGATGCGGGATACCAGGTTGCCACCAGAACAAGCAACGCGATCAGCAGCGTGATCTTGCGCCATTTCAACACCAGGCGGATCAACGGCATATAAACCCGGATAAAAAAACGACTGAGCGGATTGCGCTTTTCGGGTATGATTTTCTGCCGGATGAGACACACAAAGATAAACAGCGACAGCCCCAGAGCCGCTGCCAGGCTGTAATCCGGCAAATTAAATCCCATAAGTCCGGCGATAACCACAAGCAGCGCCGGTCCCGCCAAAACGACTGTCCGCAGTATCAGGCGGCGGCGTATAGACATGTCCGGCGCAATGGGAGATTCCCGGATAAAAAACGTCATCAGCACCGGAATCACGGTAATCGCCAACACGGAAGAAGCGGCCATGGCAAAGGTTTTGGTATAAGCCAGGGGCTTGAACAGGCGTCCGGATTGCTCTTGAAGCGTGAACACCGGTAAAAACGAGACCGTGATAATCAGCAGGCTGTAAAAAAGGGCCGGCCCGACCTCTTTGGACGCTTCTATGATAATCTCCGTATGGGATTTTTTGCCGCGATCTTTTTCGAGATGCTTGTGGGCGTTTTCCACCAAAACCACCGAAGCGTCCACCATCACGCCAATGGCGATGGCGATACCTCCCAAGCTCATGATATTGGCATTGATGCCCAGAAGATACATAATCATAAAAGAGATTAGAATGCCCACCGGCAATGTGAAAATCGTTACAAAAGCCGACCGCAGGTGGAGAAGAAAAATAATGCAGATCAGGGCGACCACGGCCATCTCTTCTAAGAGTTTGCCTGTAAGGTTACGTACCGCTCTTTGAATGAGATTGGCGCGATCATAGCCCATTTCGATGGTGACGCCCGGCGGAAGTCCTTTTTCCAGTTCTTTTAACTTGGCTTTGACCGCGCTGATCACCTCCAGTGCGTTCTCGCCGTAACGCATCACCACAATGCCGCCAACCACTTCGCCTTCACCGTTCCATTCCAAAATTCCGCGGCGCAACTCGGGCCCGATTTGGATATTGGCAATGCTTTTAAGCAGAACAGGCGTGCCCATCTTATCCACTCCCACCGCGATATTTTCCAAATCCTGAAGCGAACGGATATATCCGAGTCCGCGCACCATAAACTCGGTCTCACCCATTTCGATCAGTTTGCCGCCCACATCGTTGTTGGAGCGCTGGATGGCGCGCCTGATTTTCTGAACCGACAGATTGTAGGCCAGCAGTTTGTTGGGATCGACTTCCACTTGGTATTGCTTGACAAAACCACCGATACCAGCGACCTCGGAAACGCCCGGAACGGCCGTGAGTTCATAACGGATGTACCAGTCCTGCAAGCTTCTGAGTTGTTGAAGGTCATTTTTTCCGGTCGTGTCTTTGAGAATATATTCATACACCCATCCCACGCCGGTGGCGTCGGGACCGAGACTGGGATTCACCCCCGGTGGCAGTCTTCCGGAAACAAAGTTCAGATATTCCAGAACACGGGAACGTGCCCAATACAGGTCGGTGCCGTCTTCAAAGATGATATAAACAAAGGAAACCCCGAAAAAGGAGTAGCCGCGCACGTTTTTAGCAAAAGGCACACTTAACATAGCGGTTGTGAGCGGATATGTGACCTGATCTTCCACGACTCGCGGCGCCTGTCCCGGATATTCAGTATAGATGATCACCTGCACATCCGAAAGATCGGGAATGGCGTCTAACGGCATATTTTGCATTGCCAACACACCGCCGCCAACAGTGAACAGACAGGCCAGGACAACCATAAATTTGTTTTTGACGGACCATTCTATTATTTTTTCGATCATTTTCGGGCCTCGCTTTCCATATCTTTGAAAAAATCATCATCTGATTCCATGTCATCGAAAAAATCATCACTCCCCTTCTGAGTGCTTTGGGTTTTAACACCGCCCTTGCGTACTTCCAGCATTTTTTGCACCGCTTCTTTCAACTTGGACTCCGAATCAAGGAGAAACTGGCCTGATGTCACCACCACATCACCCGGCTCAAGCCCTGACAGAATATGTTGCCAGCCGCCATCCAGGGTCAAGCCGAGAGTGACTTCGCAAGCTTTGAATTTGTTCTCTTCCCGCGTTACGAAAACCACATTGCGCTTGCCGGAACGGATCACCGCTTCTGAAGGAATGAGCAGACCCTGTTCACCGGATACGCTCTTGATATGAACATCCGCATACATATCCGGCTTGAGTTTAAGTCCCGGATTTTCAAATTCCAGACGGATAACAACGTCACGGGTTTTCTGCTGAAGATAGGGGTATATATAGGCCACCTTGCCAGAATAGACTTTACCGGGCTGGTAGGGAAGCGTCATTTCGGCATCCTGCCCCAAGGCGATTTGGCTGAGTTCGTACTCGTAGATATGCGCTTCAACCCACACCCGCGACAGATCGGCAATTTTGTAAATGACCGTTCCGGGTTTGACAAAACCGCCTTGCACCGCATTTTTATGGGTGATCACACCTGTGAACGGCGAGCGAATCGTTACGTTTTTTTTCACCGTGCCGGATGTTTCAATCGCCCGAATTTCATCCGGGCCGACGTCGAAATAGCTGAGTCGGCGCCGGGCGGACGCCAGCATCTCTTTTCTCCCTTTGGCCGTTCGCAAAGCGATGAGATACTCCTCCTGGGCTGCCAAAAGTTCGGGCGAATAAATATCGAACAGAGGGTCTCCTTTTTTAACGAATTGGCCGGTAAAATCGGCATACAGTTTTTCAAACCAGCCGCTGAATTTAGGGCTTATCTGGGCCGTGCGGGTTTCGTCATACGTGATATGCCCGTAAGTGCGGATCGTATGTTTCAAGGGGCCTTTTTCAACAATTGCGGTACGCAGGCCCATGTTTTGCTGGGTTACCGGATCGATTTTAATATCAACCCCGTTGATATTGCCATCTTCCGTCCCGGTATCCCGTTTCGGTGTCAGTTTCATCCCGCAGATAGGGCAGTTGCCGGGTTTATCCCGGATTATTTGGGGATGCATGCCGCATGTGTACAGCGTTTTCGAGGCTGAATCAGCAAACAGATTCGGTGTGCCGCCGGCGGGATCGGCTACGTTACCGCGCAACAACCGCCACCCGGATAAATATATGCCCGCACCGGCCAGCACAAGTGTGCCGATAACCGTTAAAACGACAGCTTTAAAAGGAAAAGACATTTTTTTATGTTCAATCGTATCATTCATAATTATCACCTTATTCAAGTTTGAAGTTTGAAATGTAAAGTTTTAAGTTATACTCAGCAAGGTCATAAACTTCAGGCACTTCAAACTTCGATATTCGTCATTTCATTCGATGTTGAATGTTGAAAGTTCGATGTTGGATGTTCGTTTTTTTATTTGATGTTCAACCCGCTTCCCACACTCCGCGCCAACTCCGCTCTCGCAACCCCAATATCACTAAGCTTACGCGCCAATGCCAACCGCGCCTTAAGCCAGTCGGTGTAAGAACCGATCACATCAGCAAAGGACACCCGGCCCGACTCGTAGCCACGAGTAGATACATCCAGGGCGGAACGGGCCAAACCGACAACCGTGTCGCGATACAACGCAGCTTCCCGTCTGGCTTGGTCTGTTTTATACCAAGCGTTTTGAACCATTGTGGCAGTTGCTTTTTCGGCGTTGTTGAGTTCATTCTTCAGCGCCATAAGCTTTTGCTTGGTTTGGCGAAGGAACGCGTCATTCGTTCCGTACCAGGGCATTTTAGGCAATCCGGCACCTCTTGAAGCCGGAACGGATACAGCGAACGTCTCTTTCATTGCGCCTGATCCGACTTGCATCACCGCTTCGTCATTGTAAACCGAAAAATTCATCGTATATTGGGGAAGAATCATAATTTCAGCCATTGCTGTCATACGTTCCATTTTCCCCACCATCGCCCGCATACGGCGAAGCTCCTGACGCCTTTCCAGCGCCAATTTATAAAGCGTTTCAAGCGGGGGCATCTCCCACAAGGGTTCCTGTATTTCCGGCTCGCCTAACCGTACCAGGGGAGGTAAATTGACCAGTTGGAGAATTGTCAATTCCAGATTGCGCTGCTTTTCCCGAAGCGTTGGCAAGGTTTCTTCTAAAATTTTGCGTTTTATTTCCACTTTGATCACATCTTGAAAACTTGTTTTGCCGGATTTGTAACGTGTCGTTGCCACGGTTTCCAATTGTTGTAAAAAATCGACGGTTTCACGCGTAATCAGCCGGGATTTACGGATAAAAACAAGGTTCCAGTAGATTTTGCGAGCCTTTGTGACCCCATCGCGACGAACGGATTCAAGATATTCATTGGCGGCTTTGACCTCCTGTTGCGCGATTTGGCCTTTGAGAGCCAAAACTGCGGGAAAGGGAAATTTGGCCTTAAGCGGTTCTTTGCCCTTCATCGGCCCAACACCGGTCATCAGACCTTCCGTAAAAGCGCTGTATTGGCGCAGAATTTCATCCAGTTCAGATGCCTGGCCGAATGTTTCAATGGCCGCTTTTAAATGGTTTTCTTGCGCTTTGATACCCGGATTGCGAAGGAGCACCAGTGCTTCAAGGTCTTTTAGCGAAAATTTAGCCTGAAGCATGCG
>JAOZRC010000884.1 GCA_029940345.1 Desulfobacterales bacterium | reverse complement strand
TAAAGGATGCCATTTAATACAATAAATTAAACTTTAAATAAGCTGGGTTTCGTTCCTCAACCCAGCCTACATTCTATTGATTAATTCCATGAATACAATCATGCAAAAACTCGATCAGTTAACATCCGCACTCAAAGTGCTCGGCGCGATCTGTTTGGCTGGGATGATGGCCTTGACCTGCGTAGATGTGGTGGGGCGCTATTTCGGCCATCCGATTTTCGGCTCGGTTGAAATCGTCGGTTTCCTGGCCACGCTTGCAGTTGCGCTGGCGTTGCCTTATACCCATAAGGAAAGAGGCCATATCGGGGTGGAAATATTGGTACGCCTGTTTTCAAAAAAAACTCAGGCGATTATTGAACTGGTCACCCATAGTGTCAGTTTGGCACTGTTTACTGTTGTCACCTGGCGGATGGCACTTTATGCCCGTACGATGCAGAAATCAGGTGAAGTTTCCATGAATCTGGAATTTCCCGAAGCGATCATCATCTATGTCACCGCGTTCTGTTTTTTGATGTTTGCGCTGATGATTCTCCAGGATATTGTCAAATCAATCTCTTATTTGAAAAAAGGCTAACAATGGATCCTACATTAATCGGCGTCATCGGCATTCTTATTATGTTAGCGCTTTTTATGACACGTATGCCGGTCGCTTATGTCATGGCGCTGGTGGGTTTTATCGGCTTTTCATTTATGATTTCATGGAAAGGCGGGTTGAATCTGCTTTCACGCAACATCTATGAAGCCTTTTCATCTTATGGACTCACCACGATTCCTCTTTTTATCCTCATGGGGCAGTTGGCGTTTAACAGCGGCATCAGCAGACGTTTATACGATACGGCGTACAAATTTTTCGGCAGCACCCGCGGCGGCCTTGCAATGGCCACCGTATCCGCCTGCACCGCTTTCGGAGCCGTATGCGGCTCCAGTCCGGCCACGGCCGCCACAATGGCCACGGTGGGACTGCCTGAGATGAAACGCTATAATTATGCGGATGAACTGTCATGCGGTTCGGTGGCTTCAGGGGGCGGACTGGGCATGATCATGCCGCCCAGTGTCGTGTTAATCGTTTATGGCGTGTTAACCGAGCAATCCATTGGTGCGTTGTTTGTCGCCGGTGTTTTACCGGCCTTGTTAATGACGGCTTTATTTATCATTGCAATCTATTGCCTCTGCCGCATAGCCCCGGAACAAGGCCCTCCGGGAGAAAAGTTTTCCTGGAAAGCGAGATTCAAATCGTTATCCCAAACCATCGACACGCTGGCCGTTTTTATCCTGGTGATGGGCGGCCTTTTTGTCGGGCTGTTCACCCCCACTGAAGCCGCCGCCGTAGGCTCTTTCGGCGTTCTGGCCGTGTCTTTGCTGCGTCGCAATCTGACCTGGAACAGCTTTGTCAAAGCGTTGTATGAAACCTTAAGAACATCCTGTATGGTGATGTTTCTGATTGCCGGCGCGGTGGTGTTTGGTAAATTTCTGGCCGTCACTCGAATCCCGTTTAATATCGCCAGTTGGATTGGCGGCTTAGACCTGCCGCCGTTTTTAGTGCTGGCCGCCGTTGTGGCAATCTATTTTGTAGGCGGTTGTCTGATGGATGCCCTGGCGCTGGTGATGCTCACCATTCCCATTTTTTATCCCGTGGTTCTTGATCTGGGCTACGATCCGATCTGGTTTGGCGTCATCATTGTGCTAATCACCCAAATAGGTGTCATCACACCGCCGGTGGGCATTAATGTGTATGTGGTTTTCGGCGTGGCTCAAAATGTGATTGGGGGAGTTCCGCTGGAATCTGTTTTTAAAGGTATTGTGCCTTTTTTAATTGCCATTGTTGTTGGAATAATTATTATGACGATTTTTCCTCAGATTATTCTTTATTTGCCTGATCTGATGTATTGAGTAATGCTTGTTGGCTATGAACCACCTATTATATGTACACCACAAGAACTGATGGAGGGTTAATTCTTATGTGGCAGGATCCTATTGTTAAAGAGACAAGAGAGTTGAGAAAACAATACGCCGAGCAATTCAATCATGATCCGGATGCAATATTTGAAGACATTCGTAAACGGCAAGAAAAATCTTCGAGAAAGCGTGTAGCCTTTCCAGCACGCAAGGCCAAATCAAAGCAGAAAATCGCCTGATTTACCAGATGAAATGGAGTTTCAGAAGAAAATAAGAAAGGAGTGGGATAGATAAATGCCCCCTTCATATTTTGAATTCACCGATATCACACCGGCTGATACGCTGGAAGAGGTGTGGAGAAATTTTGACCCCACTCTGGTGCTTGATCCTGAATCCGAACAA
>JAOZRC010000883.1 GCA_029940345.1 Desulfobacterales bacterium | reverse complement strand
TCGGCTGGCGGCTTCTGAATGCAATATAATGATATACGAAGGTTAAAAAGAAATCTTCGCAGAATTCCACAGCCCATTGTTTCGACTCTTTAACCTCATAATAAAAAGGAATCACCTGATCATTTTTATCAAAAACGATATTGAACAGCCGCTGTAAAATAGCGGTTTTGCCAGTCTTGCGCCGTGCTAACAACGACCGGCTTTTAGACAATTTTCCTTTAATCTTTTCAACCCAATTCAAAAGGAAGGCCAGCTCTTTTTTCCGGCCGGTAAACAAATCCGGATTGCCGATTTTTTCTTCCAGGTATATTTTCATGATCGAATCCTTACTCGGGTTTGGGGGTATAGACGAGAAAACATACTGTTATTTCAACAATATAATTTTGTTATCAGGATTTTTCAGGGTCAATATAGTCATTTTTGCTATTGAAAAGAGGGCTACCCACATAAGCTGGGACACTAAATGTAGCCGTAGGTCTGTCCCGCCTTATGTGGGTAGCCGAAAAGAGCGTTATAGGGAAGAGGCGAAAATTAGTTTACATTTTTTCTATTTAGTCCCTGCGGGACTTGCAAATTTGGCAGGCTTCCTTTCCATAGATATTCTGCCCTTAACGAGACAAAGTGTAAGCCGATCAATGAAGGATGCCTTCTCTTTTCAGTATTTTCAAATATTCACTTTCGATATTGTCGTTATTGATGAATAATACTTTTCTCCCAATAGCGACTTCGAACACGATGTCTCCGGCCCATGCATCAGTGCGTGACATAGCAAAAAAGCCTTCTATACGATAATCCCCGAAAACAATGACTATGATATGTTTTGCCCATTTCGTAGGTATGATGCCTGTATGGTAAAGGCATCGCTTTCGTCAGCTTTTTATAGGCTATAACCGGATCATTTTCAGAAATTTCAACTATTTTACGTTGAATCAATCGATTCATTCAGCATCTTTTTTATATTTCAATTGTGAGATCACACAATCTTGGACACCCACATCATCCCGCACCCCGATATAGGTGGGCTGGTAAAGACTCCCGCCCGGATAGGCATACAGATAGCGCACCTCAATAACTGAATTCACCGCAGGAACGTCTTTGTTTGGAGGGATAGTGACATTCCCCACTTCGACTTGATTTTCATCTGAGAGTATCGCAACCGCAACACTGCGTTTAACATTGATCTTGGTGACAACAACAGAGGCGGTGGCATAGAACTTGAACTTCACCTGATTTCCGCCACTGTTCGGTCGGCCTGCTGTGTAGGAGGCCGCATGTTTTTTGAAGACAATGCCTTCCGCTCCCGAAGCGTGCAACCTGTCATATAATTGCAGTTTTTCTTTTTGTGTTTTGGCGGTTTCAACGACGACCACCGACCCGCTCAACCCCAGGCTCTCAAGGTGTGACAGCCGTTGTTCGTAGGGTTTTGACCTGACATCAGTATTGTCAATTTCTAAAATGTCAAACACGAACAGTGTTTCCCCCACGGCTTCGCCATCTGCTAAGTACGTCTGGTCTGCGGCACCAGCCCTCTTAAGGATCGCGTCTGGCGCACCGACTGAGAGGCCGTTGCGGTTAATCGCTGTGACGGCGTCCGTTTTGCGGAGAAGCATTCTTTTCCCGTCATATTTTTCCTGCGCCCACCAGTCATCGTCATGAATACACCGAGTGACCTGGGATTCTTCAATGAAATTTAATAATTGACATCGGACGCCCGTGTCCCTCGCATCCATGTCGGTATGAACATACTGCGGGCCTTCGACGCCGGGTGCGTACCCTTTCGATGTTTTGCTTTTCACCAGTTTGATATATGTTTTCTTCGCTGAAGCATAATCGACAGGTGTTTTAGTTTTCGTCCCCGTCCTAAGCGTCGCTCCCCGGCGACCATACGCAAAGTTCACCACAAAACGGTTATTCTCAATTTCTTCAAGAGAAACGGTATACACTTTATCGCTACGTCCTTGTTTGAAATATAAGGTGATGTTTTCAGATGTCATAGGGCCTCCTTAATCTCTTTTAAAATGGTTGTATTCTCCGGAAAGGCTATTGTATTTGCGCCGGATATCTTTAAACAGCGCTTTATAATCCCGTGTGATTTCAGATGGATCGAACGCTTCGATGTCATCGGCATACTGCCCGCGGAACACTTTGTCAAAAATATTGTCCTGCACGCCCTGGTAGTAAAAGTTGCTGCGCCCCCTTTGGATAATGTCTGTTTTGATCAGTGCCCTCATTTTTTTTTCCAGATCGTAATCATCCATATCCGGTACGATTTTTTCGCGTATTTCTTTACGGCCCACC
>JAOZRC010000882.1 GCA_029940345.1 Desulfobacterales bacterium | reverse complement strand
CTACGATTGCCGTGATGCGGCTGATTTTTCCGGATCGCCTGATTCCGGCATTATCGGATGTGGACGGTCCGGACGGACTTCAACGGCGTCTCCAGGCTGGCGCCAATGTCGTTACGTCTCTGATCCCACCGGGAAAAGGATTTACCGGTGTAGTCAGCCGCACGCCGGATATTAATAACGCCCGACGCATGCCGCAAAGTATTGCGCCCATCCTGAGACGTTGCGCGTTGGAAGCCGCTTCAGTGGAAGACTATATCGGGTGGATCGAAACGCGATGCTCCCAAAGTTAATTTCATTGTGTCCCCGCCTTATATTGGTCTTGCCAATGGGGGAGTACCATAATCTTTTCACATAGTTTATGGAACCGATGCCTTTGTTCCGGCAGTGATGGAACACATCGAATTGGCCGGTATTCATTCCGGCGATTCGGCCTGTGTTATTCCCCGGTTTCCATCGCTCCCAAACATATCGAAACCATCAAAGAATATACACGCAAAATCGCAGTTGCGCTAAATATCGTGGGACTGATGAATATCCAGTACGCCATTTACGAAAATACGGTGTATGTACTGGAAGCCAATCCGCGAGCATCCCGCACTGTCCCCATCGTATCCAAAGTATGCAACATCTCCATGGCCAGCCTTGCCACGCGTGTCATGCTGGGGACCACGCTTGCCGAATTGAACCTGAAAGAGAGTATCATTCCTCACTTTGGGGTTAAGGAAGCGGTGTTTCTTCAATATGTACCACGAAGTCGATCCGGTGTTAGGACCTGAGATGCGATCCACCGGAGAAGTGCTGGGATTGTCGCACTCTTATGGCCGCGCGTTTTTCAAGGCCAAGGAAGCGACCCAAACCTGTTTACCCCTTAGAGGGTGTACTTTTCAAACACTCTCAATGATTTCCTATCTATTTGAAATAACGGGACAAATAGGAATTTTTCGTTTTTCGGAAACCTGCACTGTTACGCTTTTTGCGGGGGACTTTTCAAACACGCTCTTAGGGAGATGGAAAATAATAACTATCCAATTACTCTTGTTCCCACGCTCCAGCGTGGGAACATAAATTGGACGCTCCAGCGTCCTGTTTTTTGCGAGTGATCTGCTTTTTCGGTGTATTGCAGGGACGCTGGAGCGTCCGCACCGCATTCCTACGCAGGAGCGTGGGAACGAGAATCTTTGCGTAACCCCATTTTTTTGGATAATTATTTCTTTCCATCTCCCTTACAACATGAAAACCTCTTGACGATTCAATTATTATCAGTCTAATATATCGCCATGATTAAACCTGACACCATAATAGCCCTTAAAAAAGACCAATACCGTATTATCGAAGAGATCGGCTTTGGCGCTTACGGCGTGGTGTGGAAGGCCGAACGCATCAGCGACGGCGTCATGGTTGCTGTCAAAACTGTTCAAACCCGCAACCCTGAAAACCGGTCTCCGTTTTCTCAATCGTTTCTTGCCAAAATTATTGAGGTGCAAAACAAAGAGATTGAATTTCTGCGCCGTTTGACGCCTGAAGTTGCGATGCACAATCATATTCTGCCACTTTTAGACTTTGGCCGGTTCAGTGATGCGCCGGCCATGGTTTTGCCTTTGTGCAGCCACAGTCTGGCGGAAGTTTATGGTCAGCGGACTGACTCCTCTTTCCAGTTTGACGGCGCTACGTTACTACGCTGGATTTGGCAAATTGCCGCCGCGTTGAAAACCGTGCATACGCTTCCGGGAAAACCGGGCGAACCGGGCAAATACAGCCATCGTGATTTAAAATTGCAAAACGTGTTGGTCAAAGACAACGATCTGTACCTCTCCGATTACGGCACAGTCAAACGCATCGGCCAGGACCTGACTTTTTCATTGGCCGGCACCCCGAATTGGGGCGCGCCTGAAATGCTTCTGCCCAAAAAATATGACCACGGCGAGCCGACCTATCAATTCGACGAATCGGCTGATTTGTATCCGTTGGGACTTTTGATACATATACTGGTCACCGGCAATTACACCAGGGCCCAGGGCGAGATAGTCGATCTGTTGAGCATGAGCGGCAAACCGCTTGCTGGCGCTGAAAAGAAATTCGATAAGATCGGCGGCTTAACGGAACGCGAACAACAGACGTTGAAAATCGATATGCGCCGTATCTTCATTGATGAAGACAAAACGATCCTCGCCAAATCTGACGATTTATTACCTGAACCGGAACTGTCCTTACCGGATTCGGAACAAATCATTGCCCAACTCTGCAAACTTGTGAATAACTTGCTTGCGGCCAAAGCGGAACAGCGGCCTACGGCCAGGCAAGTGC
>JAOZRC010000881.1 GCA_029940345.1 Desulfobacterales bacterium | reverse complement strand
CTCCAAATGCTGGGTGCGATCAGCGGCATATAGCATCAGTTCCGTGACAGGTGCAATGGCCTGATTTTCAGGATCAAGCAAAATCGACCGGATTTTGGCGCCAACAGCTGTTCCGCCCGGCTCGCGTGTCGTAAGATGGGGAATTCCTTTCAGATCTAAAAACTTGATAATATGATCAATCTGGGTCGTTTTGCCCGAACCTTCAATGCCTTCTAAAGTGATAAACATAGCAAATATATAAACAAAGGATATTTCTTATTTGAAATCCTTGTAGTTTCATCCCCTTCTATAAAATATTACGCTGAATCGTTGTTTCTGGCGGTCATCTGTAAATTGGGTTTTTATTCCGGCGTCTTCACATAATTTAATCACCCGGGGAATTCCGGTACCTTTACCGCTATACCGAAATTTTGTATCTTTCTCCAAAAAATAGAGAATAATAGGATTTCGTTCTATGTGGACGCCAAATTTAATATTCTCTTCATTGAGTGTATTGGGGAGATTACCCGGACTGTTTATTTCCAAGCGGTCATCAAACAGATTGATTTGAATAGATGAATCAATATAATAGTTACGATGGACAATTGCATTGGCGATAATTTCAGAAAAGGTTTCTTCGGGAATTTCAAGCATACCGGGCGCATTAAAGTTTTGATTTCCTTGAATTCTTCTCAGATTTCTTTTTATAAAATAAATTCCGTCCAGATATTGATCGATTAATTTGCCACGGATATTTTCCGAATCTTTATATCTTTGCCCTGAAATTTCACAGCCCTCAAAATAAGTTGCCTTGATCCCGAACTGCGGTTTGACAAATTCGGGATTCTTGCCGAACAGTAACAGTCCGGCCAGTGTCAATTTAGCATCTTTCATTAATTTTATATTAACGAAAAGAGTTTCAATAGGAATTTCTAATCTTTCAATTTGCTCTTGATAATAGGTGTGATAGCGGGCTTTGAAAAAATCAAGATCAATATCATTAACACTTGTTTCCGTTTCTGATTCATCGGCGTATAAAATCCCTGATGACTGTGCCAATCTCAGTATTTCTTCAATCGGAGCGCGCCTTTTATCAGCACCGCTTTTCACCCATACATCAACCCGGTTGACCGTATATGGTTTATTGCTTCCACGGGGCACCAGGATGATTAAAACACGCTTGTCATCACATACAAGTATTTCTGTTTTAACAAATATCTGTTTGTCTATTTTATTTGTCGTCGCATTTGAAATCTGTTGATTAAGGCGGCTGACATCTTGCTTGCTTACGCCGATCAATTCACACGCGTCTGACACCCCGATGATAATCATACCCCCATCTGAATTGGCGAAAGCGCTAATTTCAACGGCCAGTTTATCAATACTTTTATAATTGACTTTGAATTGGTGATTGGAATCTTCACCCCTATTCAGAATTGCCTTTAATTCATCGCAATTCATGATCTGCTCCTACAGCTTTAAATAATGTGAATAAAGTGCTAACGCTTAGGCGAGGGCGCACTTTTTAACCGAATGGTAAGTTATTTAATGTTTATCCTCAAGCGTATTTACATGTACATAATCCAAAATCTTCTCATCCGCTGTTAGCAAAGAAATATTATATATGCGTGCTGTAGCCACAATGATCTGATCTGCCGGATCTTTGTGGAATTCACCGGGAAGTTGCGTTGATTCAATGGAAATTTGCGGGGTCAGTTCCATCAGTCGGATGCCTGGATAAGCCAACGCTCCTTTCATCCATTCTTCAATTGGACATAATATATTCAATTTTCCGATTTCCACAAGTTTGGCCGCTTCCCAGCAGGAGATTGCGCTGATTCCGAGTCCACGCTTTTCGTTTTCCAGTATGATTTGTTTCTGCCAATCTTTAAGCCTGGGCATTCTGTCAACCCACCATATCCAGATGTGCGTATCCAACAGAATCATTTCAATACATCCCAGGCATCTTGTGCCACAGGCTCAGTAGGATCATCATATCGCAGTATCTTGCCTCTCATCGGATAGCGGTCTTTTGTGATTTTCCTGTTCTCACTCAGTCGCACAATGACTTCGACAACATCTTGAGATTGAAACGGCAAAGCATCCAATATAAGCAAGCCGTTTTCAAGCATCACTTTTTCTGTTCGATAGGTCTGTCTTAGCATATATATACCTTACATTTCAAAAACTGAACCCCATATCATCAGCTTTAAATAATATGAAAAAAATGCTAACGCTTAGGCGAAGGCGCACTCACTCGCGCAACAATCAATTCAGCAACTTTTTCAGCCGAACGCCCGAACAGTTCGCGCACCTCTGCCAGATCAAGAT
>JAOZRC010000880.1 GCA_029940345.1 Desulfobacterales bacterium | reverse complement strand
TACCAGATTAAAACCTAACTATCAGGAGGAATTCACCGGTGTCAAACATTGTCATTATCGGAACACAGTGGGGTGACGAAGGCAAAGGTAAAATTGTGGACCTTTTAGCGGAATATGCTGAAAATGTGGTTCGTTTTCAAGGCGGCAACAACGCCGGTCACACCATGGTTGTAAATAACCGGCAATTTATCAGCCATCTTGTGCCGTCCGGCATCTTGCAGGGCAAGACCTGTTTTATCGGCAACGGCCTTGTGGTTGACCCGGCGGTGCTGATCGAAGAACTGGATGATCTGGAAAAACAGGGTTTTCCCATTCCGCCGGACAAGCTGAAAATCAGCGAACAGGCGCATGTTATCATGCCCTATCATCGCCGGATTGATCATGCCCGCGAAATAAAAAAAGGAAAAAATAAAATCGGAACCACTGGACGGGGTATCGGGCCCTGCTATGAAGATAAAGCCACCCGTCGGGGAATTCGTTTTGTCGACTTGATTGATCCTGAATTTTTCAAAGATAGACTGTCCACGATATTAGAAGAAAAAAACTTCTATCTCACCCAATATCTCCAAAGTGAATCTTTTGAACCCCAACCGATTTTAGACGAATACACTCAATATGCTGACCGCCTGGCACCTTATATCACCAATGTTTCGGCGGTAATTAACCGGTGCATCAAATCCGGCCAGAATATTCTATTCGAAGGCGCTCAAGGCACATATCTTGATATTGACCACGGCACCTATCCGTATGTGACGTCATCCAATACAGTCGCCGGCAACGCCTGTTGCGGTGCCGGCGTCGGTCCCACAGCGATTGACAGTGTTGTCGGTATTGTTAAAGCGTACACCACCCGGGTGGGTGAAGGGCCGTTTCCCACCGAACTATCTGACGAAACGGGCGATGCCATCCAAAAAAAAGGCGCTGAATTCGGAGCCACCACCGGCCGTAAACGCCGCTGCGGATGGCTTGACGCAGTTATGTTGCGCAATGCCATGCGATTAAACGGCGTCAGTGGTACAGTGATTACCAAGTTAGATGTCCTTGATGGACAGGAATCCTTGAAAATTTGCACCGGCTATGAGGCTGATGGACAACGTTTGGATGAATTTCCGGTGAGTTTAAAGGTGCTGGCGGATTGCCTGCCCCAATATGAAGCTTTGCCGGGATGGGCCGAATCGACTTCCGGCATTCGGCGCTTTGAAGACCTACCGTTCAATGCCCAACGCTATTTGGAGCGGATTGAAGAGCTGACCGAAACACCGATTTATATTGTATCGGTAGGCCCCGGAAGAGAGGAAACAATTATTCGCAAAAATCCGTTTGATTGATATGGTAGGGTGGGCATCGCCGACAAAGATTGGTGCAAGTATCAGGTTTGGTTCCCGACGATGCCTACCCTACGAAAAGTTTTACCGCATTTTTTTCAATTCGTGTTTTTCTGATTGACAAAAAATATTAATTAGCATAAATGGTCGAATTGAAGTCGGGAAGTGGCTCAGCCTGGTAGAGCACAGCGTTCGGGACGCTGGGGTCGCTGGTTCAAATCCAGTCTTCCCGACCAAAAAAAAACAAAAAAAGGGCTTGATCATCGTTTCAGCCATTTTGAATTTCGGTTGCAATGTACCGCATTCTTTCAAATTGCGCTAGGGTCGAGGAGTGATAACGCAGTCTGAAATAATGCGTTACAATCCAGCAAATGGCCAAAGTTATGATCAAGCCCCAAAAAAAGCCCACTCAGAATGACAGAATGAGCGGGCTTTTTTTTGGGCCTGATTTTCAATATTATCTGCTATCCCCACTCAAAACTCTGAATTACCAGTATTCCTTGTTCGTTGGCTTTACGAAGAATTTCGGGGCGGGCAAAATGGGTGATCAGCAGGGGAACAACGGGCAGATTATGTTGTTTTTCAACAATTTTAATATTTTTTTCCAGCTGCCCCATCTTGGAACGATCATCCAATTTCAGCACCGTTTCGCCGACTACCAATACATCCTGGCCATCCCGTTCCGCTTTTACAAAAATATTGATCTCGTGGCCTTCAATGTATTTGCGCACAAACTTTTCTTTAACAATCAGTTGATGATGGGTTTTTATATATTCTGGTAATTTGCGGAACGCTTCATTTTCCAGAGCATATGCCATACTTTTAGACAGTCCGCCGATCTGACTGCGTGTGATCTTATGAGATTTGGCAAGATCGGCCATGGCAACTTCGGTTTTTTTCTGAGATTCTGCCAGGCGATCATGGGATTTTACCAAAGACTTCAAGCTTTTATCTGTGCGATCCTGAGATTCTGCCAAAGACTTCAA
>JAOZRC010000879.1 GCA_029940345.1 Desulfobacterales bacterium | reverse complement strand
TCCACCAAAATCAGTCCGTCGGGAGATTCGCACAGAAGATAGGTGTTATGCAATTCGCCGATAAAGCGCAGATCGGAGAAAAATCTATGTTTCCAAAGCGGGGGCTGTTCTTTGGGGGCGCTTTGGCGGTCGGCCGGTTCTGAAGATATGACTGGTGCAGGTTCTTTTTTATCAGGAAACTCCCGCGGTTCTCTGTTTATTTTGTCTTCATTATATTCAGACTGATATTCTCCGATTGAAGGTTTGGATACAGGCGGTGTTGCCGCCGCCGGAAGATTCCGCAAGCGTCCGGGATGCTGGCTTTGGCGCAATGTCTGGGTCACAGCGCTGACAACGGCCTTATGCACAATCCCGGGACGCGCGAAACGGACTTCATGCTTGGTCGGATGAACATTGATATCCACCTGTTCGTACGGCGCGGTGATAAAAATCACGGCGATGGGGAATTGCCCTTTCATCAGGCGGCCTTCGTAACCTTGTAAGATCGCATGGCGAATCATGCGGTCACGAATAAAACGGCCATTGACATACAGGTAGAAACCGTTAGCGGTTCGGCGTGTTATTTGCGGAGAGGCGATAAAACCTGCAACGGCAATCTCACCTGTTTCCGCTTTGACAGGAATGAGGGCGTTGTGTACATCGCTACCAAGGATAGCGGCAGCGCGTGATTGCGATTCGGCCGCCGGCGGCCAGTGTTTGACAGGCCGTCCGTTGTGATTCAATTGAAATTGAACTTCCGGCCACCCCATTGCGATACTGGCGATCGTGTCGATAATATGCCCCATCTCGGTAGGGATTGTTTTAAGATATTTGCGCCGTGCGGGCGTATTGAAAAACAGGTTTCTAGCGGTGATCATGGTTCCCGAAGGAGCGCCGGCGGCAGATACATTCATCAGCTTGCCGCCGTTTATTTTGATCGCTGTCGCTTCGGAAGTATGCGCTTCCCTGGTTACGATTGTAAACTGAGAAACCGCAGCGATACTGGGAAGCGCTTCCCCGCGAAATCCCAATGTATTGATTGCAAACAGATCCGTATCATCATAAATCTTGCTCGTGGCATACCGTTCCAGGGCCAGCAGCGCATCATCCCGACTCATCCCGGTGCCGTTGTCGCCCACGCGAATCAGCGCCCGCCCGCCTTTTTCAACTTCTGCCAAAATACGCGTGCTGCCGGCATCTAATGAATTCTCAATCAATTCTTTAACCACGGATGCGGGCCGTTCAACCACTTCACCGGCAGCAATTTTATTGGCGATAATTTCTGGAAGAATTTTGATTTTAGACATGTTCTGATTTTATTATATCAAATTTTTCTAAAATGAAGTTCTTTATTTTTTCGGCATCTTTAATAGCCAGTTTCATATCAGCTAAATTTAAGTCTATCGGATACGGATATCTTATATTAACTCCATAGTCTGTTAAACTCAAGCATTCCTCATCAAGTAATTTGAACGCATTGTTGTAATTGCAACATAATTTATTTAGCAATACCAAATCATGGGTCTTTTTAACCTCATGCCCATTTAGTGCTAAAAAGCCTTTCAGGTATTTTTCAGATGATTGTTGGCAGTGATAACAAATTATTTCAATTGGGACAGGGTGCATATTCTGAAGATATTTTGCAGAGGCTATATCCTTTGCAGCAACGATAAACCACTCTGAGGCAATATGGATATCATCCATTGATTAATATCCCCTGATTTAAAATCTGATGTTCCAATGTATTTTGATGGATTGCTCTTTCATTAAATTCTTTTTCATCATAAAGCAAAATATCTATTGGAATCTGAAAATTCAGATTGATTTCTCTTCGGATATTTCTGATTAATTCAATTTTTCTTTTGTTTCCCAAATCAGTAATTACGCACAAATCAATATCGCTCTCAGATTGTGGTTCACCATACGCATAAGAACCAAATAAATATATTTTCTTTGTACTGAATTTTTTAACTATCGTATTCGCTAATCTATTGATTTGTTTTTTTGTAATCATAATTTTACGCTGATTTATTATAGGATACTTGGCTGCTTCGAAAGCGGCTCCTTAAAGCGATTCACTTTCTTTGATAAACCGTTCCAAATAGGCTTCCTCTTTGGGTGACAGGTTAAATTTTAAGCCGGCTTGTTGAATCAGTTTGCTTAAATCGTTTTCCGATTCATACTGTTTTTTATCGGAAATCCATTTGACCGCTTTGCGCAGTTCTTCGCCTTGGGGTAAAACGCTCATAAAATAGCTCCTTTGGTTAAAGGTAACATGTTAAAAATAACTTCGATGTGCAATTCATTCAGAGTCCCATCAGGACGGCATATT
>JAOZRC010000878.1 GCA_029940345.1 Desulfobacterales bacterium | reverse complement strand
CCGGCATTGGATGATGCGGGGCACATCCGACCAAAAAAACATTGTACCCGTATCTAATGAAAGATCTGTTGTCTCAAGCCAACGAACTGCTGATTCCAAATCGCCTTGCAGAAGATACAGCCGTGCCTGAACGGAACGGGCGCGGAGCAAATGACCGGGATTGGCGGACTCCTGAGCAAATTCCATCAGACGACTTATCATTTCGTTGGCTTTGTCAGGTTGTTGCATGGCCTGATAAGAAAAGCTCAATCCGGCATAGCTGTCAATATCCGTATATGCTCCCAAATAATATTGTTTTTCCAGTGCCTCAGAAAAATGATGGCCGGCAGTGTCCAGGTTATTCCACTGGTAGCAGATAATTCCCATCAGGTATGAAGTCCATGCCTGTATGAACCTGTTGTTGTTCCTGATTGCCATCTCTTTAACCTGCCGGACTGCTTCGTCAGCCTTAACCAACTCGCCTGACAGCAGGTGAATGAAAACAAGCGCACCCAGAAGTCGGATTTTACGTGTGCCTTCATATTTTTCATTATAATATTTCTTCCGACATGTGTAAACTGCCAGCTTACCTTGACCCGTTAGCTGATTGGACAGGGCCATGTACAATTCAATATCGTTACCTACCCCTATGTTTGCTGCGGTTATCCGTTCCCGAGCGCGACCGACAAGTTCCAGACTGCACTTCCCCTCTCCTTGCCAATATAAGATAATTCCATTTAAGATATCTACCTCTCCGCCCAGTGATTCTTTCGTTTCCCCACTCAACAGCGTTTTAATCTTTTCTAACAACGGAGGAATAGCCCACATCATAAATTGATATCTGAACACCCAAGCCCTGGCCAGCAACAGCTCCGGCCGTTGCTGTGTAATGTCATCAGGTAATTGGTCCAACCACTTTTCAAGGATATACCACCTGTCTTCATCAAGCAGAGTAAGCCTGTTTTGTTCAACCAGCAGCGCTGCGGATGAGACATCCCCGGCAGCCAGAGCGTATCGGAGGGCTTCATCGACCAGGTTATTTTCGGCAAACCAGCGACTGGCCCGACGGTTGATCGCTAAGATATCCTCCCTGTTGACCCGATCTATTAACCGGCTTTGCAGGAGCTTCTGAAACAGGTGATGATAGCGAAACCACTGGCCCTGATCATCCAAGGGGATTACAAACAGTTCAGACTTATCCAGCCATTTCAAAAAATGGCTCCCGCCCATTTTACACTCCAACGACCGGGAGCCCGGAACGCACACCGCATCGCACAACGGCGCGCAAAAGCGATCCAGAATTGCGGTTGCCAACAGGTAATCCCGGATATCCTTGGGCTGGTTCGAAAGAACTTCGGCAAGCAGATAGTCGGTAACATAACGACTTTCCTTTGGCAAGTTCGTTACAATGTCGTCCGGGTCTGACCGGTGTTGCAGAGAAAGCGCCGCCAGACGAAGGCCGGTTACCCAGCCTTCGGTTTTTTCTTCCAAAGAGGCGGTGACAATGCCGTCAACCGCCGCACCAAGCATCAGTTTAAGAAATGATCCGGTCTCTTCCAACGAAAAACGCAGAGACCGAACACGGATTTCGCCCATCTGCCCCCGACCGCGGAAACGTGCAAGCGAAAAAGGCGGGTCTGTGCGGGAGGAGATCACCAGATGCAATGATACAGGCGGATGTTGAAGCAGTTCGGCGATCAGGCCGTGAACAGTTTTGTCACTTATGACATGATAATCATCCAACACCAGGATAAAGGGGATATCAATCTGATCCAGTTCATTAATCAGGCTGTGAGCCAGAATTGTCGGCGAAGGGAATTGGGGGGCATTCAGCAATGCCTCGGTATTTTGAGCGGCACCGGGAAAGAGAGTCTGAACAGCGCCCACTAAATAGGCCAGAAACAGATGCGGGTTGTTGTCGTTATCGTCAAGAGATAGCCACGCACTTGGCATATCGGATGACTCCAGCCAACATGATAAAAGGGTGCTCTTGCCATATCCGGCCGGCGCCGAGACAAGCATCAGGGGACGTTGAAGATACTGGTCAAGCCGATTTAGCAAATGCTGCCGGTGAAAATGATTCCGACCAACTCGGGGTCTGTGCAACTTCGTGCGTAAGATAGAAGTGTGCAAGTTTTTATCGGCCATTGCCGGTTTCCCTGGTTTATTCGGTTGCAGACACTATCAAGGATTAAAACACCTTACATTTATCTGTTTGAACACATGCCAGCCGATTTAGATATGTTATTTAAGGGACTTTCCAAAAAATAATATACGTAAAATGTAGGGTGGGTGGAGTGTAACGGAACCCACCGTTTACGGAAATGCGGTGG
>JAOZRC010000877.1 GCA_029940345.1 Desulfobacterales bacterium | reverse complement strand
TGTAGGAGCGGCATATTTGTAGCACAATCGGCTCTGGTTCCGCAAGAGTCCCATCGGGACGGCATATTTGTAGCGTAATTGCGCATATTCCGTTATGTCGCCACAAATATGCCGTCATGATGGGTCTCTGTATGAATCACACTGGCAAAGAAAAAAATATAAACGGAGCAAGGAGAAATGACCATGAAACTTGAATATATTGGTGAATTGATGACTGATGGGCATCTCTCGGTTGCTCAAGCTGTTCTGGCTCAAATGAAAACAGGGGAAAAAGTCAGGATTAAACTTGAGCCCGTCAATGACGGTGATTGGGAAGTGCCACTGCCGAATGTAAAAGACGAACTTGATGCCGACACACGGGGAATAATGGAAGCAATGGACAATGCTCCGTTTCTCGGCGCGCCTGACGACCCTGAACAGCTTGGACACTCCTTGTTATTTGAGGTAAGAATGGAGGATGCCGAGGTTTGAGAGGCTTCGATACTAATATTAAAGATAGCACCGCAAAGGCAGATTCGTCTTTTATCCCTTACGGTCGTCAAAGTATTGACGAGAGTGATGTGGCTGAAGTATGTTCAGTTCTCAGGTCGGATTTCCTTACCCAAGGACCAATGGTTCCCAAGTTTGAAAAGGGCGTTTGTGATTATACTGCCGCTCGTCACGCGGTTGCCGTAAACAGCGGCACTTCCGCCCTTCACCTCGCCTGTCGATCGCTAGGTCTTGGACGAGGCGATATGCTCTGGACTTCGCCCATCACCTTTGTCGCTTCCGCCAACTGCGCCCTTTACTGCGGTGCACAAGCCGACTTTGTTGATATTGATCCTGAAACCTGGATATGAGCATTACCGCACTTGCGAAAAAATTAGAACACGCCCAAAAAAACAACTGCCTTCCCAAAATAGTGATGCCGATTCATTTCAGCGGCCTGCCATGTGATATGCGGTCGATTCATGCGCTAAGTGAAAAATACGGTTTCCATATTATTGAAGATGCCTGCCATGCCATCCGAGGCCGGTACATGAATGAGCCGGTTGGCAATTGTAAAATAGTGATGTTACAGTGTTCAGCTTCCATCCGGTTAAGAATATCACTGCCGGCGAGGGTGGCATGGCTGTTACTGATGATGGGGATTTGGCGGCAAAAATGAGGTTATTGCGAAACCATGGCACCACTCGCGAACCGGATGAAATGACAGGCGAGCCGCACGGGCAGTGGTATTATCAACAGATTGAATTGGGTTATAATTACCGCATGACTGATATCCAGGCCGCGCTTGGTAATAGCCAGCTCAAACGGTTAGATGATTTCGTTGCCCGCCGCTATGAAATCGCAACCCGCTATGACAAACTGCTAACCGATTTGCCGTTGCGTCTGCCGATTCGTCAGAATGATGCCAGCTTTTCAGGCCTGCATCTCTATGTTGTTCGCTTGAAATCAGCGGAGATAAACAAAACCCATCGTCAGGTATTTGAATCCATGCGTGAGCAAGGAATTGGCGTCAATCTGCACTATATTCCAATTCACACCCAGCCGTGGTATCAAAAGACGGGTTTTAAATCAGGTGATTTTCCGGAAGCGGAAAAGTATTATAACGAAGCCATAACACTCCCCATGTTCCCAACGCTTTCCGAACAGCAGATAACAGAGGTCGTTACTGCTCTGCAACGCGCCTTAAGTTAGGATCAGGGAAGAAATGATTTCCTGATTTTCCAAGGATACATAAGGAAGATAAAAATGATTGAGTTGCTTGAATTGAAAAACTGTATTGAGGCCGGACGGTACACCCAAGCGTTGGCAATTATAGGAGAAATGGAGGAGATGAGCAGAGAGGATAAGATCAATAAAATACACAGTTATATGATTATTCTTCTGATGCATCTGATAAAACAACATGCGGAACAACGTTCCGTCCGCTCTTGGGAGCGATCAATATACAATTCTATCGAAGCCATCCGAGTGACAAACAAGCGGAGAAAGGCAGGCGGATATTATGCAGACAAAGATGAATTGGCCGAACTTTGCCGTGAGGCATATCCCAGGGCATTGAAAAATGCATCTTATGAGGCTTATGAAGGGCGGTATGATGCATCTGAACTTGCTCAAAAGGTGACCGGGCATGAGATTCGAAATGAAGCTTTGAAACTGATTCTTAAGGGGAATGACATGTGCGCATTTACAACTTAACATCAGATGACTTGAAAAAGCGCTGTACAATGGACGCCGCCACCGTACGTTTACAGTATTTCGCTTACCTATGCTGTATTACGACCGTCAGGGAATCAAGCAACGCATCGCACCGGATTTGATGATCAT
>JAOZRC010000199.1 GCA_029940345.1 Desulfobacterales bacterium | reverse complement strand
CCCACCCTACATTTTATATTAACCGCACAGGTTGAAAGATTTCGACCTGTGCGGTTGCTATCAAATGTAGGGTGGGCAACGTTCTTCTGCTGACCTAATTTATAGCTGACACCAAGGTGTTGCATCGGAAACAGTTTAAAGCGATTAACTTTGCCCACCATTTCAATAAAAACCGGTGGGCAAAAGTTGTTTTTTTTACGAAGTCTGTCGCTTTTCATTTTCATCAGATATGAACCGGGAAAGTACAAAAAATATTGCCCACCCTACATCTTATATCAACCGCACAGGTTGACTATTTTAACCCTTAAGGAAGGATGCCTGTCATGTGCTATTAAACCTTGCCCTGGAAATTTTCCCGCAGTATACGATGCAAAATCTTACCCGTTGCCGTACGGGGCATCTCTTCGGGCTTGATAAAAAGCACCTGCTTCGGACACTTATATCCGGCCACTTTCGGGCGACAATAGTCGATTATCTCGTTTTCATTCACTGCACCTTTGGGAATCACCACGGCAACAACTTTTTCACCCCATTTTTCATCCGGTATTCCCAGAACCGCGACATCAAACACATTTTCGTGGCCGCCGATAATTTCTTCCAGCTCACTGGGGTAAACGTGCTCACCACCAGTGATAATCATATTGTCTTTACGATCTACAATTTGATAAAAACCGTCGGCATCCCTTGTGGCCATGTCACCGGCGGAAAACCATTCACCGTGAAATGACGACGCCGTTTTTTCCGGCATTTTGTAATAACCGTCAAAAAGCATCGGCCCGCGGGAGTATAGTTCGCCAACTTCGCCAACACCTGCTTCATCGCCATTTTCATCCAGTATTTTGATACTATCAGTACCCAACGATTCATAGCCGATCGAACCTAATTTGCGCATCTGGTCTTCCGGTTTCAGCACCGTGACGATACCAGCTTCCGTGGAACCATAAGCTTCATATAATTGAACTCCCGGGAAAAAATCCATGATCTCTTGTTTGACTTTTTGACGCACCGGTGCAGAAGAACAAAGCAGTTTTTTGATCGAACGGATATCCGCTTTGCGCGCCTCTGGCGGCACATTCAAAATGAGGTTATAGTGTGTCGGGATAAGAGAGATAAAAGTGATTTTTTCCTTTTCGATAATTTTAAGAATTTCATCCGGCCGGAAAGAACGCGCCGGATGAATATAAACCGATGCACCGATATAGGTGAACGTAAAAGTGAAATAGGTGGAATTGATGTGGCAAAGCGGCATCACATTCATGCAGATGTCGTGTTCGTTGAACCCGAAATCAATGGCATTTATCAGATAAAAGGCGATATGGGATTCGTGGGAGCGCAGAACACCTTTGGGTTTGCCCGTGGTTCCGGATGTGTATATCAAAATCCAGGTGTCTTCCGGCTTGACAACCGCGTCCGGTTCATTGGCGGCACCTTGCCTAATTAAAGTTTCGTAAGGCTCAAAAGCATCGCGGTCGTCACCTACGACAAAGTAATTATCCGTTTCTATGTTTGGCAACTCCGCTTTGATCGCCTCAACAACGGGTGCGAACTCATCATGAACAATCAGTGCACGGGCGTCTGAGTTATTCACAATATAAGCAACTTCATGCCCTACCAGGCGAAAATTAATCGGAACAATAATGATCCCGGTTTTAGCGGTTGCCAGAAAAATTTCGACAATTTCGATGCTGTTTTCCATCAACACCGCCACTTTATCGCCTTTTTGCAAACCGCGCTTCAGCAAACTGTCGGCCAGTTTATTTACACGGGTATTCAGTTCCGGGTATGTAAATTGGCGTGTACGATCTCTTAATGCCACCGAGTTGGGAAATTTACGGGCATTGACTTTCAAAATCTGCCCCAAGTTCATCCACAAGGCCATATTACCTCCTTTTAAATACGGATACGTGCATCAACAACAAACGCCTGATCCTCATACGCAATAATGGGATTCAAATCCAATTCCTGGATTTCAGGAAGATCGTTGAGCAGTTGCGATAGACGCAGAATGGTGTCAATTACGCCCTCTTGATAAATCCCGTTGGCTCCGCGAGCGCCTTGCAATATGGCTGCGGATTTGATTGATGAAAGCATCTCTTCAGCTTCCAAAGGTGTTACCGGCGTCAGTTTAAAAACAACATCTTTGAGAATTTCCACATAGATGCCGCCCATGCCGAACATAATCAGATGCCCCAGACCTTCTTCCGCTTTGGCGCCCACAATCAGCTCTTTCCCACCTGGCAGATAGCGTTGAATAAAGAATCTCATATCCTGAATTTCCAGGCGACTGCTCATCTCTTCAACTGCGTTACGCACGGCTGGGGCATTGCGTAAGTTAACCGCCACCGCTCCCTGATCGCTTTTATGTTCAATTCTTTCATCGTCTGCTTTCACCACTACTGGCATACCGATTTGTTTGGCCGCTTCAATCGCCTCGTCTACGTTGTTCGCAATTCGCCATTCCGCGACACTGATTTTATAGGCGCTCAAAATCGTATAAACATCAGCTGCTGACAGGTTTTCAGTGCCAGCCGCTTTGGCCTGGTCGATAATAAGGCGGGCTTGGGCCTTATCGACGTCATCAAAAATTGTGGGTTCACCGATATCCCGGGTGCGAATGGTATGATACCGTGCCATTGCTGACATCGCCCGGGCGGCCGCGCCCGGAAGACTGAAGCAGGGAACACCACCCTCTTTTAAAATTTTGACTGTCTCGGTCCACTGATTTTTATCTGTCATCAGATTGCAAATAATTGGCTTATTCTGCGCTTTATTGACCGCTACGATTTCTTTGGCGATACTATCCGTATCAACAAAAAAAGGGGTTACAAAATTGACATAAATACAATCAAACTGGTCATCGTCCATCATGGCATCCATACAGGCGCGGTAATGCGCGGCGTTGCCGGTTGCCAAAATGTCTATGGGATTGTTCACCGATGCTTCGGGATACAGTTTTTCTTTCAGGGAGGCTTTCATTGGGGCGGGTAACGGCGGGATTGATAGGCCAGCGTCAACAAACACGTCGGTCGCAATCACGGCCGGACCGCCTGTATTGGTAATAATACCGATGCGGTTGCCTTGTGGGATGGGCTGTGTCGCAAAGGCCGCGGCAGCCTGACACAGTTCACCTTCATCCCGAAAGGTTAATACGCCCGCTTTTTCAAAAATCAAATCCGTTGCCAAATCCTCTTTGGCCAATCCGCCGGTGTGTGAAGACGCGGCTTTGGCACCTTCTTCGGTGCGTCCGGCTTTCATAGCGAGTACCGGCTTTCGCGCCGCAACTTCACTCACCACTTTCATAAAGGTCTCGGGGTCCCGGAGACCTTCCACATATAATACAATCGCCCGCGTACCGTCATCACTGCCCAAATAGCGGATAATTTCGGGAATGGTAATGTCGCACGCGTTGCCATTGGATGCATAAATACGCGTTCCTACGCCCATGAGCGCAAATTCCTGATGAATTACTTCAGCCACACCACCGCTCAAGGCGACGATAGAGATAAAGCCCGGATCCGGCTTGGTAAAAGTGAAATTGCAATAAGCGCGGATTTCAGGATCGGTGTTGATAATTCCCTGGCAGTTGGGTCCCAGAATACGGATACCATATTTCCTGGCGCGTTCCATAAAATCATTTTGAATGGCTTCGCCTTCAGGCCCGCTTTCAGCAAAGCCGCCTGAATTGATGATAATATTCTTAACCCCTTTGGTACCGCAATCATCTACGGCCTGGGGGACGAATCTGGCAGGGATCACCATGTGAACAACATCAATATTATCAGGGCAATCCAAAATAGATTTGTAGGCTTTGATGCCCCGCACTTCGTCCGCTTTGGGATTAATAGGGTAGATAGGTCCTTTGAAACCGAAATCCACTAAATTTCGAATCACACGGTTGCCGATGGAAAGCTCCTTAGTGGAGGCGCCGATAACGGCCGCTGACTTGGGTCTGAACAATGAGTCTAGCATGATTGATTTCTCCTTATTGACCGGAATGCAGAGTTCGGAATTCAACATCCCCCATTCCGTATTTTCCGAATTCTGAATTCAACATTCCAAATTGGGTAGCAGGCTATTATTTATTTTCTTCCAGTTGTTCGATAAAGGCTTCCACATTGGTTTTGGTCTGTTCGTCAGACAAGCATCTGAGATCATTCAAATCACCGTCGATATTCAGATGTGGCACACCCGTTTTTTTGCTAAGTCGCTGGGGCATACCGTAACGACAGTTTGAATTGGCGGGACAGGTGCGGGCGTCATGGTAAATGATACCGTCCACGCCAAAAAAATCAAGCATCTTATTAATATATTCCTCTTTGAAATCATCCGAGCGCACAATAAACAGCTCTGTATAAGCACGCGCCATGCTGGTGAAAGGGTCTTCCGCATCTAACGGTGTAAATATCCAACTGTTACAATAGGTGGACGCCAAAACATTGGTTTGGTGGCTGGCAAACAACTTGGAATGGGCGCTGAGACGGCCCCACACCGGCATACCGTCCCAATAAATCCTGAATTTTTCATTCTCCACCGCACCTTCGCCATTTTGCACTCTTTCTTCCAATTCGGCAAGTAAAATTTTATAAAAATCGTTGGTTGCCTGGGTGCCGCGACCGACGACAGCCGGCCCCATCAAGGTCGTGCCATCAAAGAAAGTCAGCGGCGAGGGTTTTGCGGATGCCGTGTCGAGCACTTTTTTCCAAAGGTCGGAGCATTCACGTGAAAGGCCCACCACTTTTTTGAATTCATCCATATCCAGCGGTTTACCGATCACTTTTTCCAATGGCTCGACCATATCTTCCAACTGTTTTTTAATGGATGGCATCAGATTTTCAGTAACGTCCTTGACGCCGACATACGTGTGTATACCGACCAGCGGGGCATCATATTCTTTGGCATAAAAAGCGAACCAATCCTGTACATCACGGCATTGGTTGGTGTTGAACACGAGTACATCCGGTTTGGGTGGGCCTTGAATGCCTTTAAACGCTTTGGCCAGAGGCGACACACCCTGCACATACGCGCCGATATCAGCGGTCAAATAAGAACAAATCTCTGGTGAATAGCCTAGCGCGTTGGCGTAAGGAATCAAATCGGTGGCCATACGGGTGGCGCCTAACATGGCGGAATGGGTTTCCGGAAAATAAACCAGAAAACCCATGGCTCTTAATATTTCGGCAGGGCCGACGCTGGTGCACCAGGCAACTTTGCGTTCGCCGGTTTTGGCAGCGTTATCAAGCTCATAATAATAATCAGCCATGAATTTGTTGCCATCTCTGGCAGCCTTTATCACTTTTCGGACTACTTTTTTTTCTTCAGGCATATATTTTTTCTCCTTTTTTGATTTATACTGTAACCTAATTCTACAGAAATTGCCCGTTTCAGCCGACAACTGCAACAAATCAATTCTGCCGAGTCAGGTCTTTTTTTAGCATTGGGCCTAAGAGACCCCGGTTTATTCACCGACAAAACACGCACATCCGAACTTCCACACTCACATATCCACCATTGATTCAGACTGTTAGCCAGATTATTTGCGCTGCCATAATGCGCAAGCGGTTCCGCAACCTGAAGATTGTCTGATATTTCAGGATAGTATATTTTATCATTCTGATTCAGAATTTGAACCAATTTGATTACAACGTTATCCAAATTTTTAAGGTCGTGTTGCCAAACCCGTTGCACGCGCCACTGATTGGCTGCCAATTCGTCATCAACCGCCAAATCTCTTAGCACATTTTTCTTCAATTTCTCTTTCCAGTACTGCTCTCGTGTATGCGGAGCCGAATAATGCATCGGGCAGCCATGCCAGAAACAGCCATCAACGAAAATTGCCACACGCTGTTTGACAAAAACAAAATCAGGCCGTCCGGGAAGATCGGGGTGCAAGCGATAGCGAAACCCTTTTTTCCATAATGCCTTTCTCAGAATTATTTCCGGTTTGGTGTTTGATCCTTTCACTTGCGCCATGCAGTGGCTTCGCTGTGCGGGGGTCAGAACATCATTCATGGACTAAAGATTCTTCTAGTTATTTTCCATCGCAAAAAGCGCCGCCCCGATAGCACCGGTCAATTGCGGATGTTCGGCCACTAAAATTTTGCGGCCTATGATTTCTTCTGTCATCGTAACCAAATAGGGATTATGGGCGACAACGCCTCCAGTCATCACGACCGTATCTGTGAGTGAATCCATCTCCATCACTCTTTTGATCACGGAGAAAAACAAGCCTTTGATAATATCGGCCACCTTTATACCGCTGCGGATATATTGCAGCACTTCCGTACCCGAGAAAACGGTGCAGTAACTTCCGAGTTTTACCATCTCTTGGGATTGACGCGCCAGATTGTCCATTTTCTCAATCGCGATGTCCAGCCGTGAAGCCATCTCTTCCAGGAAAGCGCCTGTGCCAGCTGCGCATTTACGATTCATTTTAAAATTCAAACGCCGGCCGTTTTCATCTAACTTGATGATTTTATTATCTTGACCGCCGATATCGATGATAGAGATCGCTTGGGGGAAATAATGAAAACATCCTTTGGCGTGACAGCCGATTTCGGTGCGCATATCCGAGGCTATGCCCACATTTTTGCGGCCATAGCCGGTGGAAAACGCATTTTTTATACGATCCGCAGAAACGTCAGCCATTTGCAGGGCGGCATTAAGACAATTCTCCGCAGTGGCGTTAAAATCAGTGCCGGATTTGCGCACTGCATAGCCGATCAAACGTTTGTCGGCATCTAAAACAGCCGCTTTTGTGCGGGAGGCGCCGACATCGACACCTACATAAATCGGGGTTGAACTCATATTTGATTACTCCGTTTGAGAATTAATGCTGGCTGTGGCCGCAACCTGACACCATTAACTGACCACGAATAACACGAATTATACGAAAAAAAAAGAAACTATAAAAGCATGAACCACGAACTATTTGAAATAAATTTTGGAACCCTTTATAATAGCCTGAATGTAGTTTACACTTTTTCTATTTGGTCCTACGGGACTTGCCAAATTGGCAGGTTTTTTTCTATAGATATTATGTCCCTAACGGGACAAAGTGTAAACTGGCGAATGAAAGATGCCGAAATTTTCGTGTGATTCGTGTAATTCGTGGTTTCAATATCGGGTAGCGATTACTTCATTACAACTGCGATTCCAATCCTTTCACCAGAATTCTGATCGCCGTATTATAAGGCGTTTCGATACCTGCCTGTTTGCCGTATTCAACAAACTTGCCGTTGATGTAATCCACCTCGGTGCGACGTTTGTTTTCAATATCCATCAGCATAGAGGGCTTGTGATTACCCGCATTGCCCATGTATTCGATGGCATACGGATAAAAATTCCATCCCAGCGAAATTTCGTTGGCGCGCGCGACTTTGACGCATTCTTTCACCAGTGCATCCACAATTTGAAATACAATGGGATCATTCATCACCTGCGACATGGTCATACCAGTGACGGCGCAAACCGGGTTCATACAGGCGTTTAAAATGCCTTTACGCCACACCATCGTATTGATCTGATCGGTGTGTTCGGTGTTGAGGCCGCATTTGGTGAGTATGTCTGCAATCGTAATAGCCGCATCGGCGGATTCGGGCGCTATTTCCTGTAAAAAGTGCGGCGGATGATGAAACGGCATGGTAACATGGGCCGGCCCTAAAAGACCGCAGCCGTAGTTGACCACAGCCCGCATCACCGGCATTTTCCCAAGAACCTTGGCAATTTCCAGCTCGGTGTCGATGCCGTTTTGCCAACTGATTACATACATGCCGTCTTTGTAAAAAGGTTCGATGGCAGAAGAGATCAACGGCAGGACATTGGCTTTGACCGTGATAAAGATGACATCCGGCTCAATGTCCGCCAGATCGTCAACACTCAGGCAGGTCCGGGTAACGGTTTCTTGAAGGTTTTCAGCCCCTTCTATGATAATGCCGGGCTTAGTTGCCGGAGCCAGTAATTCAGGTATAACATCACAAAGCGTAACGTCATAGCCGCCTTTAGCAAGAAAGGCCGAAACGATGCAGCCCACCGGCCCTGCGCCGATGACAGCGAATTTCCGGGGATTAAAGTTAGGGTTTGTTTTCATTTTTTCCTCCCCTTTGGGATTGTTTTGAATTATTGGAAAATGAAGATTAAATGTTGCGACTATATTTTAGGCCGTTGTTGCATAGTTCTCATCTTCAATAAAATTATCTAACTCAGGCTCCAAATATAATTCAATGGCTTCTTGAATGTTTCGGAGTGCTTCCTCTTTGGTTTTTCCTTGGGACCAACAACTTTTCAAAGATGGACAACGCGCTGCAAAATAGCCATCTTCACCTTTGTTTATAATTACGCTTAGTTTCATTGAACTGTTTCCAATTTACACTTTAGGCCGTTTATCAATAATCCGCTTGGCTTTGCCTTCACTGCGTTCGATCAGTTTCGGCTCCACCAATCGAATCCGAATATTAATCCCCAGCATTCCCCTGATATGCTTGGCGATTTTGGCCTCAATCTCAGCTTCTTTGTCAGGGCCGGCCGCATAAATTTCCGGTTTGGCTTCAACCCGCACGGTCAGATGGTCCAGATATCCTTTTTTGCGTACGACCAAAACATACTGGGGTTCGACTTCATCAAAATCAAGCAGAAATGATTCGATCTG
>JAOZRC010000198.1 GCA_029940345.1 Desulfobacterales bacterium | reverse complement strand
CCCTCGCTCTCACACTTTTTCGCTTCGATCACGACTTTCCAAACAGGCTCTAAAATAAAGACGGGTCGAAACCATCAAATTGTCTTGACAACTTTACAAATATGTGAAATGAGTCCGCCAAAATTCATTTAAATTAAAAAAACATGGGCAGCGCATTGCTAAATTCCCAATCCCCGATTCCATTATATCATCAACTGGCCGATATTCTCATGGCAAGCATAAAAACAGGGGAATATCAGCCCGGAGACAAAATACCCCCGGAACTGAAACTTGCCGCGGAATATCAGATTGGCCGACCTACCGTGAGGCAAGCCATTGAGATGCTGGTTAACAAAGGGTTTCTGATGCGCAAACGGGGTGCCGGAACATTTGTCTGTACACCCAGGAAAGAGGTTGATCTTTTTTCCCTTGACGGGACAAGTTCTTCGTTTCGTAAGAAAGGACTTGAGGCAACCACGCGAGTTTTAGATAAAATCAAACTTAAAAGGGTTAAAAACGATCTGGAAAATCCTTTTGCGGACATGCATGCTTATTTTTTTTCCAGACTGACCTTGGTTGAGCAGATCCCTGTTCTGATTGAGTATTTATACCTGCATGCAACACTTTTCCAGGGAATTGATGCCATTGATATGACAAACGGTTCATTGTCTGAAATTGCTGAAAATCGCTATTATATGCGCCCTGACAGTGGTAAACAAAACTTCAGAATCGGATATCCTGATCAGAACAAAGCCAAATATCTGGCTATTTCAAAATCCGAACCCATTCTGATTGTTAAACGCTTTTTAAACTTTTCACAAGCTGATAATGCGGTTTATTCGGAACTTTATTGCCGAACCGACCAGTACGTGTTTTCACAGACCTTAGGAGGAATTGCCAATGGATAACAGGGGCTATTATTCACAGTTCGGAGGGGCGTTTTTACCGGAGATTCTGGCAGCCACCTTTGATGAACTTGAAAAAATGTTTGAGGATGTAAAAAATGATCCGGGGTTCTGGCAGGCATACGAAGAGATCATGTCCTCCTATTCCTGCCGCCCCACCCCGCTGACTTTTGCCGGAAATTTGACGGATCATTTCGGCGGAGCCAAAATTTATATTAAACGAGAAGATTTAAACCACACCGGCGCGCACAAGGCCAATAATGTCATGGGACAGGGGCTTCTTGTGCAACGCATGGGAAAAAAAAGAGTGATTGCGGAAACCGGGGCAGGGCAGCACGGCGTTGCCACGGCCACAATGGCGGCGCGTTTTGGCTTTGATTGCACCATCTATATGGGAGAAGTGGATGTGGAAAGGCAGCGGCCCAATGTCTTCTGGATGGAAAGACTGGGGGCTGCGGTCTGCCCTGTCAAAGACGGAACCCGGATTTTAAAGGATGCCATTAATGAAGCGTTTCGTGATTGGGTGTCAAACATGGATACAACGCACTATGTGCTTGGCACCGCCTGCGGGCCGTCTCCGTTTCCCGAGATGGTAACCTATTTTCAGTCTGTCATCGGAACAGAAGCACGGGCGCAGATATTAAAGGTTGAAGGCCAACTTCCGGCAAGAGTGTATGCCTGTGTTGGCGGAGGCTCCAATGCCATGGGGCTTTTCAGCGGTTTTCTTGATGACCCGGTTGAACTGGTGGGCGTTGAGGCCGGGGGCAAAGGTTTGAATTCAGGGAAACATGCCTCACGCTTATGCGCTGAAGATGCCAGCATCGGTGTTGCCCAAGGCTATAAAACCTATTTTCTGCAAAACAGTGACGGACAGATGCGGGAAACCCACAGCATCGCGGCAGGTCTTGATTATGTGGGCGTTTCTCCGATTCTTTCTGATCTGAAAGAATCCGGCAAAGCCAGGTTTGAAGCGGCCACCGATACGGAGGTGGTTGAAGCCCTGTCCCTGACTATCCAAAAAGAAGGGGTTATTCCCGCCCTTGAATCCGCCCATGCTTTTGTTCAGGCATTTAAGGAAGCCCCGCAGCTTTCCAAAGATGATATTATTATCATAAACCAGTCGGGCCGGGGGGATAAAGACATTTTTACGGTGGCGGATGCCTTTGATGATCCCGGCTGGAAGGCATTTATTACCAGGAAGGCGAAACAGTACAATGCTTAAAACCTATTTGAAAGAACAAAAGCGGAAAAAAGATATTCTGCTTATGACCCATATTGTGATTGGCTATCCTGACTTTGAGCAATCCTTAAACATTGTGGAAACAATGGTAAATGCGGGTGTTGATATGATGGAGCTTCAGATCCCTTTTTCCGAGCCGATTGCCGACGGCCCCGTCATTCTTAAGGCCAATCAAAAAGCGCTGGAAAATGGAGCCAGTGTCCGGGAATGTATCGAATTTGCAAAGCAAGTGTCATCGCGATTTGATATTCCGATTTTATTTATGACCTATTACAATATCCTGTTTAAATATGGTATTGAACGTTTTGCACGGGTAATGGCTGAAAATGGTCTGAAAGGAGCCATTGTCCCGGATCTGCCTCCGGAAGAGAGCGCTGATTACCTTAAAGCCATGTCTGATTATAACCTGGCTCCCATTTTTATTTACGCGCCCACAACATCTGAACAACGGATGAAGTATATCAATGAATTTGCCCAAGGCTTTATTTATTGCGTCGCCCGGAAAGGGGTCACCGGAGCTGAGACCAGCTTTGCTTCACAACTGGAAAGCTATTTGAGCCGGTGTCGGGAGGCGACGGATTTGCCTTTGGCGGTGGGGTTTGGGGTTAAATCAAAAAAAGATGTGGACTATCTCAAAGGCAAAGCGGATATTGCCGTAATCGGTTCCCAAACCATACGGCTGGCAGATCAGCAAGGCATGGCCGGGGTTGAGGATTTTATCCGGGGGTTGCGATAGGGGGTTGAAAAGTCCCCATGAGGGGTAATATGATTGCCTAGGGATTATAATCAGTATTATTTGGAAATCCCTAAACTAATCCCGCATCCTTGAACATTTTTTTCATCTCCGGTTTATTGGCAAATATCTCTTCCCGGGTGAGGCCATCCAATTCGTGAGGAAAAATCAGCCATTGGTCGGTTTCATGAATATGATAGTCCGGAATAATATCAGTTACATTATTATTCGGCTTAAACCAAGGAGTGGCAATGCGGATGTCCTCAGGCAGATTGCGGCGCATCCTTTCCTGAAGGGTCTTGATGACCGCTTTGATGCTGCTGCCGCTATCAAATACGTCGTCCACAATAAGGAGGCCGTCTTTGCGGTTTGCACGCCGGATAATATACTCCAATCCATGTACACGGACATTTTTATTTCTTTTGTTGATACCGTAATAAGACGAGGTCCGAATCGCGATATGATCGGTTTTCACACCTAAATGGTCCAGTAGCTCCTGAACCGCAATCCCCACCGGCGTGCCGCCTCGCCATATACCTACTATAAAACTGGGGCTGAACCCGCTTTTGTAAATTCGTAAGCCGAGTTCAAAGGAATCATTCAACAACTCTTGGGCGGTTAAGTATCGTTTTTCGTTCATAATTAAATAAAATTCTCCGTTTAAGTCAGGGTGAAATTACTTTGCTAATAACCAAAATAATCGACTATAGACGTTCAGATAATTAATGTCACAAGGTATGATGCTTCCCCTTCTGACACCCGACACCATAATGTTTGAATAGGATACGATGGCATCCTTCATTGGGTATCAAAAGTAGTTTACACATTTTAAGGAGTGCGAAAATTCATTTTCGCACTACCGCGAGCGAAGCAAGCGGCAATACTGCAATTTAACAAGACATTTGCCGCTCGCTTCGCTTGCGGGCAGGCGAAAAAAAATTTTCGTACTCCTTTATGAAAATCGAAACTGTTAACCGTCAAATGAAGGATGCCGATACGATCAATATAAATTATGGCTACCAACATAAGCTGGGACATTAAATGTAGTCGTAGGTTGGGTTGAGGAACGAAACCTGACGAATTCAGGCTGATGTTGGGTTTCGTTATCCTCTCGCAGAGTCGCACGGAGATCACAGGGTTTATATGATTTTGATCTGTGCCCTCCGCGGGCTCTGTGAGAGATTCAATATAATACCTTATCAGGTTTAGCATCCCATTCTTCCAACAACGCAAGGCACCTGTCCCTGTCAACATTTAGTATCTCCATCTGAGCTGCCTGCGCCTTACCGCTCAGGATATCGTAGATTAAACTGTCATCAAAGCCGATAGCCGCCACATCGTACCGTGTTGTTCCCAAATGAAGTTTTTTCAATCTCGACCAGTGTATGGCGGAAAAACACATCGGGCACGGTTCCGAGGTGGAATAGATTTCACAATCCGAAAGATCATGGCTTTCAAGGAGCGCACAAGCCTTTCTGATAGCAAGCACCTCTGCATGTGCGGTGGGATCGTGTGATTTTAGCACTTCGTTATGAGTGCTTGCGATCACCTCGCCGTTCTTCACAATTACAGCGCCAAAGGGTCCCCCATGGTTGTTGTTGAATCCTTTTCTGGCCTCTTCAATTGCCAGTTTCATAAATTGGTTCATGATGGGGTATCCTTTCTAGTTTGCTTCAAAATCCAATTCGCCGATTTCCGGGTCTCTTTCAACTTTGCCAAGCCAGGCGGCGATGAACAAGGCGGTCATCATTACATATCCCCAAAAAACATGGGTGAAATGCAGCCCCATGCTCGGTGAATGGATGATCCCGATTGACGTTAAAAACGCAGCCGTGCCGGAAAATGCCGCCGTTTTCTTAAAATCAAGATCAATAAGCAAGGCCACAATTGATCCCCATAAGAGGCCGGTGATAATCGCACCCTGTGCCAAAGCGCTTTGCCCGATCCAGGTAATCCCTTGTTCTGCGCACCTTTGAGCGAATTCAAGGGTGGCCACATCCATTTGTGAGTTCACTACGGACACAGCCCCCTTGATCTTTGTGGTCATTATATTGGACATGTGCGGAATGATCGCCACGGCCACCGCAATTGCATGCTTGCCCGGTGAGGCGCGGAAGGCCTGGGCCGTTATAACGATACCGACAAAAACCAGCATGGGTGCAACGGCTGCGGTGGGGATAAGCTTATATAAGAAATCGACAAACCCGAAAATTGCCCCCATGAATATGATAATTCCGACTCCCAACGCATATCCGCAACGACCTTGTAACCGTTTATAGGCGGGATGCCCGATATAAACGGTGGTGGGAAAAGCACTGCCGAAAACCGTTCCTATCATGGTCCCCGCACCATCCATGATCTGACAGGTGCGAACCGGATATTTATCTCCGGCCGCTTCGGCCGATTCGACATTGTTCATGGTTTCAATAAAATTATATATCTCTATGGGCAATACGGCCGCCAGAACCGCCGGGTAAGCAAACATCAGCTTTATGCCACTGATTAAATCTCCCAGCACAGGAATCGGTGCATGAAAGGCCACCCCGGAAAAATCTATTTTGGAAGAACCGACAAAAAAACCGACAAACGTTCCGACAGCTATGGCAATTAAACCTGCGGGCAAACGAAAAGGCATCTTGATTCCGGCCACCAGTCCGGCCAGAACAATCATCAAAGAAGCAAACCCGACCAACGGATTTTCAAAAATCTTCGCCAACGGTACGGTGGCTATCCAGACAATGGCGATACCGGCCAAAGTTCCCAGCATTCCGGCCCGCGGGGTAATCTTTTTTAACCAGGGGCCAACGATGCTTCCTAACATTTCGATGATGCCCCCGATAAAAGCGGCCGCCATACCGACCTGCCAGGCAATAATCGAAGCGTCCGCATTGCCGGAAGCTTTGAGACCCCAATACACCGGCCCGATGATGCCAAATAAATACACAAACATAACGGGTGTGCTGATGCCGTAAGGCAGCGCAGTCACATCGGTGCGCTGTTCTTTGCGGGCCAGTCTCCTGGCAAGACAAACATAAAATGATAATCCTACCAGCAAAGATACACCTAATCCGGGCAGGATACGACCGAAAACGATCTCAGCCGGCATATCAAATACGGCTAAACAGATACCGGATAATATGACGATATTGGCTAAGTTGTCAGCAAATAACGCCCAGAAAGCTGTCAAATCCTTGCGATAGAATAGGGGGTAGTTAAATTCTTTCTCCAATTTTTATCTCCTGTTTGGTAATGAATTGAATATTTTCTGATTATAACGGATTTTGGGGGTAATAACAAGCTTGACAAATTAATATTTTTACCTCGAAAAGGTCA
Source organism: Desulfobacterales bacterium (assembly GCA_029940345.1). Classification (GTDB taxonomy): domain Bacteria; phylum Desulfobacterota; class Desulfobacteria; order Desulfobacterales; family JAUCGF01; genus JAUCGF01. The sequence goes on along the minus strand of JAOZRC010000198.1, from coordinate 2,470 downwards.
TGTAATATAGCCTGGGGTTTCAACCCCAGGTTCGTGAATGGAAATGATAGCAGCGCCCTTAAGGGGCGCGGTATGATTAATCCCATCTGTTTCACATCCTGCGCCCCTTCAGGGCGCAAAAAAATATATTATCACTGACCTGGGGTTGAAACCCCAGGCTATATCACTTTGCCGCTCTGCGGCATAACCTCCCCCCCAAATCCGTTATAATCAGAATATTTTTTACGTAGCATTTGCCACGGACGAACACGATAACAGGTGTCAGGTGTCAGGATAGACGCTGGCAATTTATCAATACGTCCTGATATAGTGCGGGTAAAAATCATGCCAGAACAAACCAAAATCCGATGACTATCCACGATTTTAATGTCGCAAACTGAACGTGTATAAAACTATGCCTTTAAATGCCGTCGTATCTTCGAGAAAAAAACGAGAGTCCTCCTCAAGCCTTTTGTAAATACTTTGAAAGCGACCTTTCCAAAATAGATTTTTCACCAGATAAAACCGGACAGTCTTCTTTTCCAAAACAATTTGTTTCAGTCTACCCGGCGTGAAATAATTCAGCGAAAAATGCCGTCCAGCCTCGATTTTGTTAAGATAGTATTGTAAGCCCATATGATAGGTTGCGGTCAAAACATGGGCTCTCAACCCCGGCTCCTCCTGATGAGCTAGAAATTCGGCGGTTGAGCGCCAATCGGGATTCGGCTTATAAACAGTCCAAACGTCGTTATTTTTTTTCAAGTAAGCGGGGTATGACGTAATGGAAATCATAAGAACAAAAAGCGCTGTCAAATATCGGACTGACTTTAATTTTATCGAAATGGCCCCGTAAGCGAGAATAATGTAAAAAAAGGGAAGCGTTTCAAAGACATAACGTTCAATATAAAGGTGTTTGAATCCAAGCAGATTCAGCGCGAACAATCCGGCCTGGGGCGAAAAAAAAGAGCATAATAGCATAACGCTGTTTAAGTTTTTACCCTCTTTGCTCAGTTGCCGTAAACCGTTAATAAAAATAGCAAAAGCGGCAAGCTGAATAGCCAGTAATAGAGGGTTTTCTCTAAGAAATGGGATCGGAGAGGCATAGGGTGAAACCGTCCAAAGAGAGTTGCCATGTAAAAACCAATGAAAAAACAACATCCAAAGCTGATCCGCCGTAAACGGGCGTAGATACCCCAAGCCAGTGATTAACTGATTGTTCACATATTTTAAATAAATAACGGTAGCAAAACAGGCCGTAACAGCCGCGTGGAGCAGCAACAAACGATTTCGCGTACTCTTTTGTAAGAAAAAACTCGTAAATGTCAATGAAACCACAAAGAAAAAACAGTAATAGTGCGTGAACACTGATGCCCAAATAAAAAAGAGGTAGGAAAAATACAACCAGTTCGTTTCGGGCTCTCGCGTCAATCGGTCAAAAGTTAAAGCGGCGGATAAAACAAAAAAGGAGGCCATTGAATAGGCGGTTCCTTCCTGAGAGTACCAGATGTGAACCGGAGAAAAGCACATGATAATAGCTGCCAATAAAGCTGTTTTCTCTAAACAGCGTACCTTGGCCAGACGGTATGTCAATATGATGGACAATATGCCGAATATCAGCGATGGCGTCCTCGCCCAAATTTCATTTTCGCCGAACAATCGGGACCAGGATATCATCAGAATCCTGTACAAAGGAGCTTCCGGTCTGCTGATGATGGTTCTTAAAAGATGCGAATAGGTTGCCACCGAATGGCGAGTCGAGTGAAGGATTTCATCTAGCCAAAAACTCTCGCCCAATTGATACAGGCGCAACAAAAACGCGGTAGCCGTTATAATAGCAAGCACATGGAGAGGGCTTTTGAGCCAGATTGTGAATACATTTTCTCGGTTCATGATGATTAACGCTGCAATGTACGGTTTCAAAAACGCAACGACGAAGGATCGCAGCTTTTGGAATCCGTACCATTGCATTGTTAAAAGCCTTTCTGTTTATAATAACCACCACTTAGACAATTTCATCAGTATTGTTTTTTCCGCTACGCCAACATTCATCACTACCTTGTGGATAATATATAGCATCGTATTGGGGACAATTTTTGGGGTCACCTTCAGGTTTATATGGCTCAAATCCTCGGCGCAAATTTTAAATTGCCATTGCTTCTTCCCAGGTGGCGGCTTGAATAGAAAAGACCTTTTCCTCGCAATCAGGCATGGCAGTTCTATTAATAAATTTTGGCTTTTCCTCCCCTTCAAAAAATGTATTTGGAGAATTAGGCTACCCACATAAGGCGGGACAGACGTAGGTTGGGTTGAGGAACGAAACCTGACGAATTCAGGCTGATGTCAGGTTTCGTCCCTCAACCCAACCTTGTATTATTGCCCCATGGTTGCCATTTACTCAGTTTTAGTGTATATGTTCTCAAAAGTGTAATCGTCATTCTCCCCTGCCACCGGCTGTCTTTCAGGCCGCCTCCATGGAGGCGGCCTGAAAGAC
>JAOZRC010000197.1 GCA_029940345.1 Desulfobacterales bacterium | reverse complement strand
TAACTCTGTTTAGTATACTAATCCAATTTTGGTTTTTCCAAAATAAAGGAGTGTAAACTTCAGTTTGCGTGTACCACCAAGAAAAACCAAAATTGGAATACTATATATATTCGGCAAGGTCATAATTTGTGATTTTCAAAATTATGTTTTCAGGTACCAGGTTTCAGTCTTTAGCGTAAACGTCCTGACAGCTAAAGACACTTGACACCTTATAAGCGTATGTTTCGATATGATAATATCACAAAATGAAAATCCCAAATTATGGTCTTTGCAAATATAACAGTTTTGCCAGCTTTCTTCCTTCCTCGGCGAGTCACCACATCAGACGATATTTTCCGTCTGATAGAAGTGCGCCATGCCAAAAGGCAGGCAGCCTCTGAGAGCAAGGCTAAACGGCAGATAGCTGCTCTTCTGTGGCCTCTGTCTTCCTGGGGGAGCCTTGATACTGTTAAATTTGGTGTAACATGTGGAATAAAAAACACATGGGGGCGACCATCGGATTCATTGTGGTCAGCATCCTTAATCTCACCAACAATAAACCTTCAATCCTTGCTGAAAGTTGTTATGAAGGAACTCAAGTTTACCAATAAATCTGACCATATCGTAAAAGACGCACACACGACGACGGATCTGGCGCGGGAACGCAACCGTGAAGCCGCTGACCGCACGCTGATGGCCTGGATTCGTACGTCATTGACCCTGATCGGCTTCGGCTTTGGCATCAGCAAAGTATTTCACTATATTGAAATCGCCAGGCCTGCCGAAGTGATCAATCAGATATACAGCGCCCGGATCTTTGGCGGCGCTTTTATTGCGCTGGGAACGCTTGCGTTGATCGGCGCTGTGTTTGATCATTGGCGTGTCCTTAAAGCAATCAAAAAGTCGGGTTATACGTACATGCCGCAATGGCCGTTGACCGAAGCAGTCGCGCTGGTGCTGCTCTGCATCGGTTTGTTTGCGCTGATTGAATTGTTTCTGCGTTAAATAGCGCAACAAAAAACCGTCATTAGCCGGGATGTCGTAGTGTGAATAAATGACGAAATTTTTCGACCTGTACGATTAAACTGAAATATTCCTCAAAAACTCCGTGGGAGCGGCATATTTGTAGCACAATCGGCTTTGATTCTGTCAGAGTCCCATCGGGACGGCATATTTATAATGCCAATTAAGGGTTGAAATTTTCGGATGCAATAAAAACAATGGGTTACGGCGGGTTACGCCAGAGCATTGACCGAAACAGGCTTGTAACACCCTGAATTTACACAGTCAGATTCAACCCTTAATTCGCATTTATAGCAACATAAAAGAATATGCGCAATTAAACTACAAATATGCCGTCCTGATGGACTCTGAAGGAATTGCACAGGTCGAATTTTTGATAAACAACTGTTCGTTTGGCAATCCTCTAATCATACTTTTCAAACAACTGTTGCATGAATTGTTCATCGTCTCGTAATCTTGCAATCTCATCCCAAATCTTTTCTATTTCCGCTTGGCTAATACCTTCAGCTTTTTTAGAAAACAACATAAAATAGGATTTGGATTTAACCGGCTTGGCATGAATTTTTAAGCGGTCTTCGAGTTCCAATTCCTTTAGCAAACGGATGGCATTTTCAGGCGGTGTTATCACGCATCCTTGCTTCAGCCGGTCGATACTTTTCAGGTTTCTCCTCGTATTATTTGTGATCACTTTCAGCCCTTTGGCTCTTAAATCATCCACTATCGAATAACCCAATGGCGCTCTTACAGGCGTCGGCAGTGTTTTAACATCTCCTTTAAATTCATAAGAATGCGCCGCAGGGGTTACCAGGACATATTCCACCTGCATGATACGCCACTTGGATTTTTGCGCAGTCGCGGCATCCGGCGGATAGATAAGTGACAGAGCACGTTTCTCTTTGTACGAACCTGATACGAGCGCATCATAAGCCCCTATACCGGTTTTTGCTAAACACTCTTTCCAGGCCATTGGCGTAAAAACCGGTTGGTGACCCAGATTAGTGAGTGCCGTGGTTACGATATCAACATGCATTCCCACCGAATTTCCTTTTTCCTTAAAGGTAAACGGATACCAGTTGGACATATCAGTCCCTATTTTGATGGTTTTAGCGTCCGCCAAACCTGTACTGAACCCTAAGATTAACATGAATAATACGATCTTTTTTAACATATTTGTCCTTTCCCGACCTTATAAATTGGTCGGATTTTCTTCTAAAAATAAGGAGTGCTAAACCGATGGTTTAGCATTTTGCACTGGCCTGTGCTAAACCTTCGGTTCAGCACTCCGACGAAAAGTGTAAACCACTTTTACGCCAAAATGAAGGATGCCGGAAGGGTGATAGAATAAATGTAACAAAATCAGACATTCTTCATAGTTCTACTTTGGTAAATTGATATGTAGGGTGGGTGGAGCCTAGCGGAACCCACCAATATGGCCGCCTGATTAACGAATGGTGGGTTCCGCTAGGCTCCCCCCCTACATTTTGCCAATTTTTAATGGTTCTGGCTATTGTAGGTGTAAAAAATGGCAGTCAAAATTTAAGTTACCAAAGTAGAAATAGTAGCCTAAAAGCAGTTTACCTTTTTAGCATAAGGCGGGACAAGTCGGGACAAGTCGAACTACTTGCTCGTTACGAGATATTGCCTCGCAACGATGCGTAAAACACCACGCAAGGCAAATTGCAATCCCGTTTCCTCATTGAATGTTGAAAGTTCGATGTTGAATGTTCGACGTTCGGTCCGTAACGTCCCCGATCCTATTCAACATTCACCGTGATCTGTTTAGGTTTGGTCACTTCCGGTTCGGGAATGGTGATTTCCAACACGCCGTCTTTAAATTTGGCGCTGATCTTGTCGGGATGAATCGCTTCATTGAGCGTAAAAGAGCGGCTAAATGTTCCGAAACAGCGTTCTCGACGGAAGTAATTTTCCTCCTTAATCGACGCATCGGTTTTACGCTCTCCCCGAATAATCAGAATATTTTCTTTCACTTCTACGGAAACCCCCTCTTTTTTAACGCCGGGCAAATCGGCCTGCACGACGATGCCATCGTCGGTTTTATGAATATCCACGGCCGGACGCCATGAACACATTGCGATTTCATCTTCTGTTTCCCGGGTCTGGGGGAACGCATCTTCAAAAGCGCGATTGATACGGTCTTGAAGGGCAGCGACACCTCTGAAAGGCTCCCATCTGACGATTGTCATTACGACACCTCCTTGTGCGGTTCAGGTTTATTTGCCAATATTGATAATTAATACTAAACGTTTGATCTTATTAGCTATAATTTAAGACCGCCTTTTTTCTTGTCAAGCAAGGACAAATGTATTAACTTTACAAGAATCTAATGGCATGTTAAACAGTCCGATGAAATTTAAAGAAGAATCCTGTTAGTAACATACTTGGGAGAATTAGGAATGGACTATATCAAAATTCGCTTTGGCGATGATTTCAGTAAACTTGCCGCCAGTTCTGATAAATGCTTTTCTGATAAATGCTTTGAGGATATGTTCCGAACCGTGAATCCTGTGTTTTCGATTTCGGAACAAAACTGGAAGCCGCAGATGGATATGTATGAAACGGCCAGGGAAATCATCATCTTGGGGACCATTGCAGGTGTGAAAAAAGAGGACCTTGAGATTGAGATTAATAATAAGGCGGTGAAAATCACCGGGATGCGGCTTGGAACACCGCGCGTGAATAATATCAAGTATCGTCTGGCCGAAATCCGCTATGGAAGATTTGAACGCATCCTGTATCTGCCACTGCCTATCAATACGGAAAAAGTCAAAGCTTCTTATGAGGACGGATTTTTAGAAATTCGCCTTGCCAAGCTATATTTAGACAAAACGTATAAAATACCGATTTCAGAATAAACGGGCTTGGCTTGCGAACATGATAAAATCATGGTTTTGCAATAAACTCTTGGCCAAAATTTCCCCGCTGATGAACATTTTGCAGAAAAGAACCCAAAAACGGAACACCCAATATTTCGGAGGTGACCTTATGGAACAACCCCAAGATTTGAGTCCTGAACATATCCCAACGCTCCTTCCCATTTTGCCACTTTTTGACACCACCCTCTTTCCCAAAATGGTTTTACCGCTTATTATCATGGCGCGTGATTCGATTCAACTGATTGATGAAGCCATGTCTAAAGATCGCATCATCGGACTCTTGGTGTCCAAAACATCTTACGACAAAGAAATGGAAACACCTGGGGACCTTTATCGCGTCGGCTCCAGCGCCCTGATTCTTAAAATGGCCAAAGCGGATGAAAACAAAGCCCAACTGCTTGTGCAGGGTTTATCCCGTTTCCAAGTGAAAGAATTTATCAAGGGGCAAGCCTACTTAAAGGCCCAAGTCACCCATATCAGGGAGATTGATCAAAAAAACAAGCGGATTGAAGCGCTAATGGCGAATATTGTCGGGCAATTCACCAAAATCATTGCGCTCTCCCCCGGGCTTCCCCAGGAGATGGAGGCCATGGCCAATTCTATACAGGAGCCCGGTATTCTGGCGGATATGATCGCATCCACGCTCAATATCAAAATCGAAGACAAACAACAGGTGCTGGAAACCGCGGATGTCAAAAAACGCTTGAATGAAGTCACCCGTCTGGTCAATCATCAATTGGAAATCCTTGAACTGGGCAATAAAATTCAAACCCAGGTGAAAGGTGACATGGATAAACGGCAGCGGGAATATTATCTGCGCGAGCAACTCAAAGCGATCAAAGAGGAGCTTGGCGAAAAAGATGAAGACAGTGTTGAAGTTGATGAATATCGGGCGAAAATAGATGAAAGCAATATGCCGGAAGAAGCGTCTAAAGAAGCCGAGCGGGAACTGAAGCGCCTATCGCGCATGCACCCATCCTCTTCTGAATACACGGTGGCGTCCACTTACTTAGATTGGTTAACAGCAATCCCCTGGAATCAGAGCACTTCGGATAATCTTGACACCAAAAAGGCGCGTAAAGTGCTGGACCGTGACCATTACGGCTTGGGAAAAGCGAAAAAGCGCATTATCGAATATCTGGCGGTGCGTAAACTGAAACCGGATTCCAAAGGACCGATTCTCTGTTTTGCCGGCCCTCCCGGAACGGGTAAAACTTCTTTGGGACGCTCTATCGCCAATGCCTTGGGGCGTAAATTTATCCGTATCTCTTTGGGAGGCGTCCGTGATGAAGCCGAAATCCGGGGCCATCGCCGCACTTATGTGGGCGCCCTTCCCGGACGGATCATCCAGGGCATCCGACGCGCCGGTTCAAATAATCCGGTGTTTATGTTAGATGAAATTGACAAGGTGGGCAGTGATTTCCGGGGCGATCCCTCAGCCGCGCTTTTGGAAGTGCTTGATCCTGAACAAAACTTCTCTTTTTCGGATCATTACCTGGATGTGGCCTTTGATCTGTCTAAAGTCATGTTCATCACCACAGCGAATATGTTGGATACTGTTCCGCCGGCGCTGAGAGACCGCATGGAGGTTCTTGAGCTGTTAGGCTACACAGAGGATGAGAAAGTCAAAATCGCCACGCGCTACCTTATTCCACGCCAGCGCAACGCTCATGGCCTTAAAGCCTCCCAAATCAGATTTAACAAAACAGCGCTCAATCACATTATTTCCGGATATACGCGTGAAGCCGGCTTGAGAAATATGGAGCGTGAAATTGCCGCCATTTGCCGTGGCGTCGCAACCAAGATTGCTGAAAAAGAAGTCAAAAAAGTCCGAATTAACATCAAAAGTGTTCGTCAATATCTCGGGCCGTTGCGGTTTACCCGCCAGATCAGTGAAAGAACCCTGACGCCCGGCGTTGTCATGGGTCTGGCCTGGACACCTACCGGCGGTGCATTGCTTTTTATCGAAGCCACGGCCATGAAAGGCAAAAAAGGGTTGACTCTTACCGGCCAGTTGGGAGATGTGATGAAAGAGTCCGCAACCGCCGCCTTGAGCTTTATCCGCGCCAATGCTGACACACTGGGAATTGATGAAAACTTTTTTGACACACACGATATCCATATCCATGTCCCCGCCGGTGCAACGCCCAAGGATGGCCCTTCGGCCGGCGTTACCATGATGACCGCCCTGGTGTCTCTTTTAACCGCCAAAACCGTTGCTCAGGACCTCGCCATGACAGGTGAAATCACATTACGCGGCCATGTTCTGCCCGTCGGCGGTGTCAAAGAAAAAATGCTGGCGGCGCACCGGGCCGGAATCAAAACGGTGATCATACCAAAATGGAATGAAAAGGATTTGGAAGATATTCCTGAAAAAGTGAAAAGCGAAATTAATTTTCACTTTGTCGATTACATGACAGATGTGTTAAAAATTGCGCTCAAAATACACATAAAAGGAAAGTAGATATGAATCCGATCAAAGTGGTTTAGACGTGCATTGGCCCTGTAAAAGGCATCCTTCGTTTTATCCCGAAAGTAGTTTACACTTTACCTGGGAGTGATGAACCAAAGGTTTAGCGTAGATGGGCGACATTTTGCACACTTACCTGGCTGGTAAAGCGGATTAAAATGCGGACTGCAATACGCATTCCCAAATCGGTTATGAACAGAAAGTTTCATTTGCCAATAACCGGTTTCGATTTTTTTCAAGGGCACATTGACTTTTAAAGGCGATACACTAAAATCCCGTTATCCGGTGAGGTTGAACCGTATCGGAATCAAGTCGTCAATTGTCGTATCATCTGGCGAAGCGGTTCTATCTTGGCTTTTAACTGCTTGGCTGTTAAAAGACCTTCCTGATACAATTTTTCTAAAAGTTCGATCTGGCCTTCAACTTTGCCCTCGACTTTGCCTTTGGCTTCACCTTTAGCTTCGCCTTTGATCAGGTCCTGATTAAAAATATGTTCGCTGATTGTTGTTTCCACAAAATCCATCTTTATCTCCTGTAATAGTTCACCGCAAAGTCGCAGAGGACAGTATTCGTAGGAGTGCGAAAATTTTTTTCGCCCTACCGCGAGCGAAGCGAGCGGCACAGCAAAGGCAGACTGCCAGATTCGACTGCTCCCTGCAAATTTACGGTGAACTATTACTATCTCCTTTCTGATTTTATTGCGAAGCATCGGGTTTAATACCCCGCCCCTTGGGGCGTTCAATGCTTTTCAGAATACCCCGTCCGCTTGCGGCGGGGTAGTTTATTAATCCTGCGGGCAGGAATTTTTTTGTACAGACTGACCCATCAATCAACAAGGAGCAGTTGATCATTGGTGAGTTCATCTTTCATCGCATTCGCCGCACGGTAAATCGCAGTGATTAATGCTTCAGGTTCGGCGTCTCTGTCATCGGCTTTGAGCGCCAACAGTTTACAAAGCAGGGAGTGCTTCCGAATCAGATCGCGACTCTTTTCCGCTTTGACCTTAATAACATCAAAATGACAGAACTGCTTCCCCTTTGTTCGGCTATAACCAAACTGAAACCGATCCGGAACCGGTTTCCGCCAGACCGCTTCATCCGTATAAATGACCATACTCCATACAGGTTTCTTTTTCAATAGCCAGGCATAACTGGAATATTCGAAGACACGTTCGGCAACATCCTTTCTTTCACTCTGATGTTCGATCTGAATGACAATTTCCTGGAGTTCGCCGTCAATGCACACTTCCATCATTAAAAACAGATCACCTTTCAGACTTTCTTTCAGTCTCTCGTATTTGCGAATGAATTCTTTATCAATGAAGGTATATTCGCCTACTTTGATTTCGGGAAAAAGTCCTCGGTGAAGGCGGCTATGAGCCATTTGAACAAAGCATCATGGGATTTCGGATTTATCATTTGAGTTTTCTTAATTATCAGGTTGTGGGATATTTTGACTATCAACTTAAACACCAACAATTTTCTTTTTGTCTGTTTCGTGGAACAGATTTCCGTACTGGCTGTCTATACGGACGATAAACTGATATCTTTATGTGCCAGAGCATAGATACGAAGAGCGGCGTTCATACGTTGTTCATATTCGCTGCCCTGAGCCTTGAACCATTCGAGCAGGTCAGGGGAGATATGAATGGTGACAGCCACCGGTTTTTCAGGCATTCGCCACTTGGCCCTGGCAAAAAAAGAGTCATCTAACGGAGGAAGTTCTGTTCGGTCAATGGTCTCGTCTGTCAGTGAGTCAATCATATCCCAGTCGGTTTCTGAGGTGTTTTTCATATCTGATTTTTTCATGAGTCAGCGCTTTCATCATTGAAATGATACGGATGGTTTCAGCATCCGGTTTTGTGAATATAATGATAATAATTCGTCCTTCAAGCATTCCGATTCCGATATTTCGTTCTTCACCATAGTCCTGTCGGTCATCTTGCGCCACAAGCATAGGTGAATTCTGATGTTATGCAAACAATAATCGTCCTTTAGCACGCGGGATTTCGCGCCCCAGTTCTCTTGCCGTTTCAATCCATTCATTTATAATAATTTCAGCATTTGAAAGGGCTTGTTGATGTGTTTTTCCATCTGCCATGCATCCGGATAATTCAGGAACTTCGGCAATAAACGATTTATCTTCGTCACTCCAAAAAATAACTATTTCATATTTATTCATCGTGTACTCTCAAATTCAGTTTGTATTTCAATATGATATTTCGAATCTGTTTGACTTGATAAGGTTTGGCTTTTGAACCCATCGGTTGTAAATTCAATATTTCGTCAACATTGTTCATTG
>JAOZRC010000876.1 GCA_029940345.1 Desulfobacterales bacterium | reverse complement strand
TTGGAAGCTGCCAGTTTTGAAAAGGATACCGGTTGCTGCAAAAAATGTAATCATACCAGCCATGATAGTGCCCCTCGAATTTAAGAATACGCTGCTTACCGGTGTAACCCCTGGCAATGTGGATGGCATGCATAACTGCTTCGGTACCGGTGTTGGAAAATCTGACCCTCTCACAACACGGAACAAGATTTTTCATTAACTGTGTGACTTCGATGCTTAATTCGCTCTCTACGCCTGTCGTAAGACCGCAGCCAAGATGCTCTTTGATTGTAGAGATGACATCCGTATCACCATGCCCTAATATCAAAGCGCCATAATTGCTGATGAAATCGAGATATTCGTTACCATCTATGTCATGAATTTTTGATCCGGACGCTTTTTTGAAATACACCGGATGTGGATTCAAGCAGCGAATATTGGAGTGAACACCTCCCGGTGTGAGATCTTTTGCGACATTATATAACTGCCGGCTTTTCTTTAGATTTGGTTTATTTGTTATTATCGCATTCATAGCTGCTACCTCTTTATTTTGTTGGTTTGTTTGATTACTCAATATTCAAAAACCATATTAGCGAATCATTTCCCTGAGCTACTTCATCTTATCTGAAATTATAAAATCTTAGACAAATTCTATAAGTTTTGAGAAAGCTTCTGACCGGCAGCCTTAACTTTTTGGATCAGATCATTCAACTCATCTTTATTGAATTGCCTGGAAATTCCTGAAACACTGATTGCAGCCACAACCTCTTTTTCCCTGTTTTTAACAGGACAGCCGATAGCAAACAGACCTTCAACAACATCCCCGACGCTATGTATGAATCCTTGTTCACGGATTTTTGTCAATTCAGTTTTGATTAATTCAGGGTCTATAATGGTTTTATCTGTTAATTGGTCAAGCTTATTTTCTCTGATAATCTCACTAATTTCATTCTCCGGCAGATAAGCCATAAGTACACGTGGCGCCGCCCCCAAATGAAGCGCCATTCTGCCGCCCTCGTTTATAGTAATAATCTGCATCACATTCGGCCTGTCGATTCTCCTTAGACAAAGTGCTTCTTTGTTATCAAGGATCAGCAGAAAAGTGGTCAGATTCGTTTGCTCAGCCAATTCCTTCAGTATCGGGTCCGCCTCTCTCGTTAAACTCAGGTTTGTGGTAGCTAAGGCGCCGAGTTCAAAAACCTTATAGCCCAATCGATATTTATTGGAAGAAGACCTTTTCCGAACATATCCTCTGGACAGCAACGCGGTCATGATTCGATGAGCAGTTGTCATATTAAACCCGGCTTTTTTGCATAAGTCAGTTAATGATTGCTCAGTATCTCCTTTCGCCAAAATCTCGATTAAATCGAGTCCTCTTTCCAGTGAATGAACCTGGTACTTTTTTGTTGTTTTTTCCATTTTTCCGATCATATTTCAATAATTGAAAGTTAGAATCCGATAATTGAAAGTTAGCCAACAATATTTATTGTGTCAAGAAAAAAATCGATTTTAATACAATTTTTTATTTTTGAAGGAAGTGATGAATCGATTCAGAATAGTGAATCATAATGACCCAATTGAGCAAATATGCTTTTATAAATTGGATAAGAAGAACGAACGACATTGAATAAGCATAAATGTTACTTTTTATACTTATTCAACCCTTCAATGATCGCTTACGGCAGATTATTCCGAATAACTGCCAACATTTGATTGATTTCATCCGGAGACAGTTTTCCATACCTACTGAACAAAACTTTTCCGTCCGATCCAATAATCAAATAGCAGAAATTGTCATTTTTCAAATTCCATTTCTTAACAAAGGCCTTTATCTAACACAAAAACGACTTCCGGGTTCTCTTCTTGTGCCCCTTCCAGACCCATGGCGAAGGCTGCGCTCGGTATCCAGGTTGCGTCGATATTAATAACCGAAACATTACCCAACTTTTCGAATGGGATTTTCAGCTTGTCGACGGCATCGGTTACCTCTTCGTTGATGACTCTTTCGTCCGGGTCACATCGGAAAGTTAAAATACCTTTCCCCTCAGTTCCTCACTACTCCATAATTAGAGGCTCATGTTGCCGCCGTCAATTACGACGATTGCTCCATTAACGAATGATGCTTCATCACTGGCCAGAAAGGCCGCTAATTTTGCTACTTCTTCAGGTTCTCCAAATCGTCCCAAAGGTATCATCCGGGTCCATTGTGCCATCTCATCGGGATCTTCGCGGGTTTCTGCATTCATATCAGTGGCAATCCAACCAGGCGCAATTCCATTTACCCGAATTCCCATGGGTCCATACTCGGCCGCAAAACTTTTGGTCAGCATGTGAGCCGC
>JAOZRC010000196.1 GCA_029940345.1 Desulfobacterales bacterium | reverse complement strand
GCCCTCGCTCTCACACTTTTTCGCTTCGATCACGACTTTCCAAACAGGCTCTAACGGACTGATGTGTGTTCAACGCCGGAGCGTTGGAACAAAAAAAGCGCACCGATCCTGATAGGCTTATTACCTGATTTCAAAGTAATGGTCAATGTCGCTTTACATAAAATTTACAAATTTCTTACATAAATTAACATCTAATTTACTTTTATTTATGTTAATAGATATCTCTGCTACTCACATAAGGCGGGACAGACGTAGGTTGCGTTCCTCAACCCAACCTACGACTACATTTAGTGTCCCAGCTTATGTTGGTAGCCGGTATCTCTTCTATGAAGTGAAAAAGAAATTTAAATACACGGGGTGACGGTTATTACGTTATTTATCATCAGGCGCTTTAAATCAGGCGCTCGCATATTGCGTATTGAAGGAGATCACAAGTGAAATCAAACTACAATTCCCACGTCTGGCGTGTCGTTTTCGGATTGGTAGTGTTACTGATTGGCGTCATTTTATGGTTTGGCGTTGTAAAAAATCGGGTTATCACTTCGTTCGGCCAATATGGTCATTACCGAGCGGATGCCATCGACGATGAAGCCCAGCGGGAGATTCGGTTTATGACCAATGCACCTTGTTTGTCTTGTCACGCTTATGAGACCAGGTTGCATGACAATGGCCGCCACAAAACCATTTCCTGCGAGTTTTGCCATGGTGTCCTGGCAGACCATGTTAAAGATAACAAAAAGATTGGTGCATTGCCTGTCAAAAAAAGGGAAGAGATCAAGGTGTTATGCCTGAGATGCCACAATAAAGCGATTCAGGCGCGCCCCAAAGATGTGATCAAGACGGTGGTGATGCCAGACCATCTCAGAGATCAAAAAGTGAAAGAGACCCACATCTGCAATCAGTGTCACCTCGTACATGCACCGTTCTACTATATTGACCATGCGAATAGAATTCTTGGCATACAGGAGAAAAACTAAAATGGATGGTGAAAAAATCAAATCAGACACTAAATTGGATAAGGAACGACGAACGTTTATTAAAAATGTTCTAAGCGGCAGTATTGCCGGTTCGTTGCTTTTGGTGCTTCCCATGGGAGCCGATCTTGTTCTGGGAGATTCATCCAGGCCTGAAAGCGATATTCCTGAACAAATCCCCGGCATTCGAGGCCGTGAATGGGATATGAAAGCGCACCGGTTTGCTTTTATTGTGGACATCACGCGCTGCATCGGATGCGGTTCCTGTTGTGTGGCCGATAAGCGTGAATACCAGATACCGGACGGTTTTTATCGCACCTGGGTGGAGCGCTATTTAAAAGATTATGAAGATAATGTGTATGTGGATTCACCTGATGGCGGAGTTAACGGTTATCAAACGCCGCGTGACGATTTAGATGTCAAAATTCGCGACACCTTTTTCGTTCCCAAACTTTGCAACATGTGTGAGTACCCTTCATGTGTGCAAGTTTGCCCGGTAGGAGCCACCTTTCGCTCTCCGGACGGTTTTGTGTTAATTGATTCCAAACGCTGTGTCGGTTGTGCTTACTGTATTCAGGCATGTCCCTATTCAGTGCGTTTTTTGCATCCGGTCACACGCACGGCCGAAAAATGCACCTGGTGCTACCATCGGGTTCGTAAAGGCCTGCTGCCGGCATGTGTCCATGTCTGTCCCACCCACGCACGTAAATTTGGCGATTTGAATGACGAGGAATCGGAAGTTGCCAAAATTTTAAGCGGGCCTGGCGTGCTCACCGTCTTAAAAAAAGATATGGGCAACCATCCGTCACTTTATTATAAAGGACTTCGAAGGGAGGTGGTCTGATGAATCCGCTTATTAACTATGCCTTTCCCAATGATTTGCACGTTCACTGGAGTATGATGATTGTACTCTACCCTTACATCACCGGTATCGTGGCCGGCGCGTTTATTGTTTCTTCTTTATATCATGTGTTCGACGTTAAGGCGCTGAAGCCGATTTCCCGTTTTTCACTGCTTTTTGCGCTGGCGTTTCTCACTTGCGCCACGTTGCCGTTACTGATGCACCTCGGACGTCCGGAAAGAAATATGAATATTATGCTAACCCCCAATCCCAGTTCGGCGATGGCGGGGTTCGGTTATATCTATAATTTATATGGCATTTTACTGACGTTGGAAATCCTGTTTATCTACCGCCCCACCTTGGTTGAACTGCGCCGGAAATCCAAAGGTATGATGGAAAAAGTTTATATGCTCCTGACCTTTAACAGTGACAATCTTTCAGAGAGAGCGATTGCCCTGGACAATAAAATTATCAGCTTTCTGGCGGCCATCGGTATCCCCATGGCCTGTGTTCTGCACGGCTATGTCGGTTTTATTTTCGGAGGCGTCAAGGCCAATCCTATCTGGGCAAGCCCGCTCATGCCGGTTATCTTCCTGCTTTCGGCGTGTGTCTCGGGTATTGCGGGCATTATCCTGGTATATGCGGTCATAAAAAAAATCAAAGGCGAACAGGTTGATATTGACTGTATGCGCACCTGTGTCAATTATCTGGCCGGCTTTTTTATTATCGACTTTGTTTTTGAGATGTTGGAAGTTTTCTCCCATAGCTATTTAAATAACTGGTATCACCATTCTGTCGATGGCTTGCTTTGGGGGCCACTGTATAATTCGTTTTGGGTGGCGCAGGTGGGCATCTTTTCAGTTATCCCGCTTCTCATTTTAGGATGGCTCTGTCTGACCAAAGTCAAAGATTCCGTGTATCGTGTGGCAGCGCCGATTCTGGGCTTGATGTTACTTTTACAGGTGCTTTTTATGCGCTGGAATGTGGTGATCGGCGGGCAGTTGATGTCTAAAAGCCATCGCGGATATGTAACCTTTCATCCCGAATGGTTTGATAAGGAGGGCATCATTTCAGTTTTGGTGATTATGGCGCTGCCCTTGATCGTCTTATTTATTCTAAGCAAAATCTTTCCTTTTTGGATGGATGAAGAAACCGAGGCTGTCAGGTGAAAGATACAAACAATCTTTAATTTTATTTTTTAACTTTTAATCATAGAACTTATCTGATCGAAGG
The DNA here is from genome assembly GCA_029940345.1 of Desulfobacterales bacterium. Taxonomy (GTDB): domain Bacteria; phylum Desulfobacterota; class Desulfobacteria; order Desulfobacterales; family JAUCGF01; genus JAUCGF01. The sequence continues at coordinate 5,627 of JAOZRC010000196.1, read as the reverse complement.
AGGTGATATTTCCAAACATTAACGTACAACTTTCAGGAAGCGGCTTTGCAGGCAAAAAAACGATGTAAGGCTTGGATAATTTAGGTTGATCCCAAAAATATAAAAAGGAGGGGAACATAATGAACTGGAAGAGGACGGCATTTATAATGCTTATTCTGGGAATTTTTATGACAGGCTCGGCGTTCGGCTTAACCGATGCCTCTTTTGATGTCAAGAATCCCAAAAATCTGGAAATCAACAAAAAATGTATTACCTGCCATCTGAAAGAAAATAGATCTCTGGTTTTACAATGGGAGAATTCACCTCATGCCGCGGCTAAAGATGGACAGATCGGTTGTTATACTTGCCATGCGGCTGACAAAGGCGATGAACTGGGATATGAGCATGAAGGCGCCTTTATTAAAGCGATTCTGACGCCCGGCGATTGCAAGAAATGCCACGAGCCTGAGTTTGCCCAGATGGTGCAATCGCATCATGCCACGGCGGGTCAGATTATGGCATCACTGGACAACATGCTGGCTGAAGTGATTGGCGGTATGCCGAACAATAAAGCCAATATGCACAGCGGTTGCTGGCAGTGCCACGGTTCCGTGATTGCGCTCAAGCGCGATAAAGACGGTAAACCACTTCGCAGCAAGACCGACGCGCCGCAGATGGAACACACCACCTGGCCAAACACCGGTATTGGAAGGATCAATATGGATGGCACCACAGGCACTTGTAATGCCTGTCATTCCAAACACTCTTTCAGAGCATCCACCGCCAGACAACCCGACAACTGTGGTAAATGTCATCTGGGACCGGATCACCCCCAGAAAGAGATCTATGAAGAGTCCAAGCACGGTATCGCTTTCAACGCGGCGATGCGTGACGGCTCTCAAAACGGTATGAATATAATGAAAGACGGCAAATGGGTTTTGGGTGATGATTATTTTTATGCGCCCACTTGCTCCACCTGTCACATGGGTTCATACATTAAAGCTAACGGTGCAGTGGCTCAAAACACCCATAATGTGGGAGATCGTATCTCCTGGACATTACGTCCTCCGGTTTCAGTCAAATTGAACCGCGCAACCTTTACCGATGGCTCAGTAGGCGATGTCACCGGCGAAACGCCGCCGCGTGCCGGACAAAAAGTCAAGTACAAGACGTATGTGCGCGAAGGTGACAAGCTGAAGAAAAAGGTAACGGAAAAAACCATCAAAGAGGTGCTGAGTTGGAAACAACGCCGTGACAATATGCAGGCGATGTGTAAATCCTGCCACGGTGTTAATCAGATTCGCGGTTTTTACGCCCAATTTGACGAGTTGGTCGATCTGTACAACACCAAATTTGCCAAACCCGGCATCGCAATCGTTAAGGAAATGAAAAAAGACAAAATCTGGATCGGTTCCGGATTCCAGAACGAATTGGGTTATATCTGGTTTAATATCTGGCACCATGAAGGTCGTCGTGCGCGCCACGGCGCCGCCATGCAAGCGCCTGATTACACCCATTGGCACGGCCTGTATGAAGTTGCATGGCATTTCTATCATAAGTTTCTGCCCAAAGTTCAACATTTGGCTGATGAAAAAGGTCAAGGCGAGAAATATAAGCAAATTATCGCCGATCTGTTAGCCAAACCTGAACATATCTGGACTCGCACCGGCGGTAGCGCTGAAACGATGAAACTTATTGAAGAAGAGCGGAAAATGCGTTACAAACAGTAATGCTGTAAGCTTATTAACAATATAAACCCGCCCTAATTAATCTCAGTGATTCTCAGATTGATTAGGGCGACCTATTTGTGATCAGGAAATGGTAAAAATAAACAGAATTATCTATATTTTAATCATATTAGGCGCAGTAGGATGTATCAACGCGTCGAGCAGCAAGAATGAATTCGATATCCTTGCGGAGAAGGTGGCGGCCCTTAACATGGGGCACCATCAATATACGCTTGGCAAAAAGCTGACGCAAGACCAAAAAAATTTTGCCAAGCAAAACGCTGTTAAGGATGCTTCCCCGGGAACACACAAATTTAACGACGCAAACCTTTTCGTTGTTACTGAAAAAAACAGTGACCGGGTTCTGATTCTGTATGAACATTATAAAAAGGCGTCAAAAACAAAGGGGCGTGAACTGATCGGTGCTTTGGTGATGGAATTTGGCGACCCGACAGTATTTGCCCATGGTAAAACCGTATATTGGGCTTATAATACGGGCGGTAAAATTTCTAAAGAACAATTTGATGACGCTAAAAGTACTCCGAATCAATTGGAAATACTGGCAACCGTTAAATTGGAAAGCAGTGAACCGCTGATGGGCAATGACAGCGCCAAAGAAAGCCAAAAACAAGGTGAGGAAGAACGCGAACAGAGGGTTTACTACATTATTTCTTCAGAGCCCTTACTTAAATTGTTAAAGGCTCAAGGCAACTGATCCGATTTTGGTTGTCCAGACAGGTATTTTTTATGAGCCTGTTTGAAATGTCTTTAATTGGCTGCAAAAGCGTGAAAACAACCTATCGAACGTAACCGTTACACCCTCATTTCGCAAAAGTTGTAGGTCGGGTTAGCGTAACCCGACATTAAAGCCTGTTTCTGTCGGGTTATGCTACGCTAACCCGACCTACTTCCTAAATACAAATTCTTGTCCGTTCCGTTTAGAGGAGTGAACGGTAACTATCAAAATGATTTAAAGAAACTGCTGAAAAACGTCACAGGCCCGGCATATTTTGATTTTTTCTTTCCAGGTTTTATGCGGCGCCCCCTCACAAATTGTTCCGCTGATAAACCAGCATAGTTTATCGCACCTGAATTCAAAAGCTGGGCACTGATCTCGCTTATCTGAAGCACAATTTATAATTTGCCAGCATGGTTTGATATTTTCCATACCGCTTTTCTTGATAATCAGAAAAAACAACTGGCGTTCGACATGACCGGGGATGGTTCGCCAGCCCTGTTCATAGCTGTGAATCGCTTTAATTGATACGCCCAATAATTGAGCAATCTCTTTTTGTGTTTTTCCCAACTGCTTGCGAAAATCTTTAAATTCTTTTTTCTCCATGATGAATTTCTGATTCAGTTATTCGGTTTGGGGGTTAAATAATGCCTTCATACTATCAGTTTAATCGAAACAGTAAAAATGACAAGCAACGTAAGTACATGGTCATGAATTTTTAGACATGGAACCTCCGAAATTGGCAAAACCTCGGAAATTTTCGGTATAATTATTTTATCTGTGTATTTACATTAAAAGCGAATGATCAGCTATTAAATTGATAACTTGACAGAATATACCACAATGTGTTATTCTAGTCAAGCTTCGAAAAGTGATTTTTATTATCACATTTAAAGACCGATTGGAAGATTGTTTATCATTAACCTTATTTTGGGGGAGGGAGGAGAATTATGAGGAAGATTGTTATTTTAGGGTCAGGCGCCGGCGGAACTATGGTTGCCAGTCAACTGTCCAATGAGTTGGATGATGCTGAATGGGAAATTACGATTATTGACGAAGACGAACAACACCACTATCAGTCCGGCTACCTGTTTATTCCTTTCGGAATCTATGATAAAAGTGACATCTTAAAGTCTAAAAAAGAATTTATCCCTAAAGGCGTCAACTTTGTAGTGGACAGTATAACAAAGGTGGATAAGGAGGCTCGATGCGTCGAAACCGCCAAGGGAAAATATGATTACGACTGGTTGGTGATTGCCACGGGCGTGAGGATTATGCCTGAAGAGATTGACGGCATGGCCGACAAGTGGGGCGAGGATGTTTTTGATTTCTACACGCTGGAAGGCGCGCTGAAATTACGTAAAAAAATGAAATATTTCAGTTCCGGTAAAGTCGTGCTCAATATCGCCGAAGTGCCCTATAAGTGCCCCATCGCTCCGTTAGAATTTGTTTTTATGGCGGACTGGTTTTTTACCGCCAACGGCGTTCGCGACAAAGTGGAAATTGAGTTTGTGACACCGTTGGACAATGTGTTCACCAAGCCAGTGGCCGCTAAAACATTATCGAAATATGCCGGCTTAAAAAATATCAAAGTGACGCCCTATTTTGACATTGCCCAGGTCAATGCCAATGAAAAAACCATCGAATCCCATAAAGGGGATAAAGTGGGTTACGATCTTTTAGTGTCAATTCCCCCCAACTTTGGCGCTCAATATCTCATCGACTCGGGTATCAGCGATCCTATCGGATTTGTGCCTACGGATAACGCCACGATGAAATATAAAAAAGGCGACCGAATTTTCGTTATTGGCGACACCACAAATGTGCCGGCATCCAAAGCCGGTTCCGCCGCTCATTACCAATCTTATACGGTAGTTGAAAATCTGGTGCGTGAAATTGACGGTCATGAAGCTAAAGCAACCTATGACGGCCATGCCACTTGTTTCCTGGCTTCCGGTTTTGAAAAGGCCATTCTCCTTGATTTTAACTATAATATAGAACCACTGCCGGGCAAATTCCCATTTCCAGGCATGGGACCATTCTCTTTGCTCCAGGAAACATTGGGAAACCACTGGGGCAAAATGATGTTCCGATGGGTGTATTGGAATTTGATGATGAAGGGCCTCGAACTGCCGCTGGAACCGCAGATGAATATTGCCGGTAAAGTCCGACAAGCAGCCTAAAGGGAGGTATGGTGATGAATAATGAAAAATTAATCCTTAAACGATTGGATCACCTGGAAAATCAAATCGCACCGGTCGCAGAATCCGCCCGATCCATACGAGAACTTAGGGATGAACTGGAACCGCGCCTTAATGAAGCGGTTCAGGCACTCATAGTTGAACTGGCTGATGTAGAGGCGGATTTCCAGATTGAAGATTTGCTCTACCTGATGAAAAAGTCCATGCGGAATGTCCGCAACTTTACATTTGCATTAGAGCAGTTGAAGAATATTATCGATTTCGCACTGACCGTGGAGCCCTTGCTTAAAACCACAGTGCCTGAAATCATTAAGTACTTTAATAACCTGGAACAAAAAGGCATTTTTAATCTTTTACCTGTCATGCTCAAAGTTACGGAAAAACTGGGGCAGTCTTACACGGCTGAAGAACTTGAACAACTGGGCGGCAGTTTAGTCGATCTTCTCGGTATCGTCTCGAAGTTGACAACGCCTGAAGCAATGGCGCTGCTGGAAAAAGCAGCCGAACTCCCCTCCAAAGTGGACCTTTCCCAAGCCAAACCGGTGGGTTTTTGGGGACTCATGGGCCGAATGGGCGATGAGGAAATAAAAAAGGGTATGGGGGTGCTGATGGAGCTTACCAAAGGGTTGGCGACGCTTAAAAGCTAGCTTCGATATTAAGAATTCGGCATCCTTCATTTGTCGGTTTACACTTTTTTAATGTAGAGTGGGTGTAGTGTAACGGAACCCACCATTTACGGAAGAAGTGTGGTGGGTTCCGTTACTCTCCACCCACCCTACAAAAATTTGTAAATGAACAAATAGAAAAAGTGTAAAGTACTTTTATCCTGATATGAAGTATGCCCTTTTTTACAATTAATCCTTGTAGTTTCAGCATGGCATTTGCATTAAAGCTCAATATCCATGCCGAGTTTGAATGCAATTCCCGGAATCCTTCATTTTCCGCTTAACACTTTAAAGGAGTGCTGAACCGAAGGTTTAGCGT
>JAOZRC010000875.1 GCA_029940345.1 Desulfobacterales bacterium | reverse complement strand
TGCCTCTTGGAAGTCCTCGCGGCAACCCCCGGCACATCCCCCGCGGCAGACCGCGTGGCAACCCGCGACTTACACCCCGCGGCAACCCGCGGCTTACTCCTCGCGGCAGCCCTCTTTGAACACCCCGCGGTAATCCGCGCGGGATGCCTCGGCTGACACCGTTATATCCGCCCTCTCTTCTTCGTATCTCTGCATTTTTCAGGAAGGCGGGGGCATTATAAACAGGAATATCCGATGTCATGGCAGTCGCTGAAACATTTTGCGATTCCTCCTGATTCAGCGCCAAGATTGATGACGGAAACCGGCTGATTAATAAAAGCGTTAAGGCCGTTGCCAGTACAATAACATTAGTGTAACTTTTGGAAACGTTTTTAGATTGCATGTGAACCTCCTTAATATATCCAAAATGTAAATTCAAATCACATCCAGTTGCCAATCAGCAAAAATGGCGCCCAATATAAAGGATGCCAATAGCGATCCTGGCTGATCAGTTTCTTTTGCGCATTTTGCAGCGCCTTAGCTCTTGAGATACCCGGTGTTTTGAGTTGGCGGTAAAATTCTCTGATCGCCAGGGAGGTCGCCTCATCATCAACAAACCACAGGGTCGCAATAACGCTGCGTACGCCGGCTTTAACGGCGACACCTGCGAGGCCTAAGGCCGCGCGTTCATCCCCCAATGCGGTCTGGCAGGCGCTCATAACCAGTAATTCCACCTTATCATTGCGATATTTTCTCAGGCCCAGGAGTTGTTCAAGACGGTTCATGGTCAACTTGCCGTCGTAAGTCAGAAGAAAGGTTTCTTCCGGCGTGCCGCCAAAAACACCATGCGTGGCCAAATGCACAATAGAATACGGGTTGTTTTTTAATTCGCGGAAAAGGTTGTCAATCGTATGTTCAGAATTTTGTAAAAGAACCTTGCCATTCATAATCTCTTTAATATCATGCAGTTCAGCCGTCACGCCAGGAAGAGGCGAGAATCCCTGCACAGCTTCGGAAAGGCCGCTGATAAGAATCTGTTCCTCTTTTTGCACAAGGCGTTCAGGTTTGGTCAGCGTTATGGCGGGAACCGTTGCAAGGGCATATTTTTCCACCAGAAATTGTTTGCCGTCGTGAAACGTCGAAAAAGGAATTAAACGCAGTGCGCTGTCAGGGGCAATAATGAGCGTGTCCACATTATGAGCGGCCAGTTCATCTTCCATCGGTCGTATTATCCAATCGTAGAGTTGCCTGGCTTCGTATAAAAAGCGATTATTCGTTCGGGTCTGCAATCGTTTGCGCAAGCGCGTTACGGTCTGTTTCAGCGTTTTGGAATCCACCGTTGTTTCTATTTGTTTTATACCATTCGGCAGAATCAATAAGAGCGCCAGACGATCCGGCAGAATAATGGGATAGATCACAGCCGTATGTGGAGCCGCACGATCTGAGGTTGTTTTTTCACTTTCTTTGATGAGGCATCCGTCCTGGAAAAAATCTTGCAGCTCAAATGCCTTTAGCATTTCCATGGTATCCCTGGCCTGGCGGAGTTTGAGTTCACGAGAGGCGTCATCCGGCATCGCCTTCGCCTGATGAAGGTATATTTCCGCAAGCTCGAGATAAACGGGTCTGATTTCCGTATCAAAGGGGTTTTTTTGGCTGCGATAGCCGCGCAGAAGTTTTTGATGGATAGGTTTCAGGGTTTTTACAGCTTTCTCATAATATCTGATTGCATCAGTTATTTCACCCTGAGCCTTGAACAATCTTGCCATTTGCCATTGTCGCAGGTAAATCATATAAGGTCGGTCTTGCTTTTGCGCAAAAAAAAGCGCCTGTTCAGTTTTTTGTATGGCCTTTGAAAAGTGTTTCTCATTTTTCAAGCGCGCGCCTATCCGTCCGTGAGTCTGTGCAAGAATACGCTTATCTTGCATCAGTTCTCCGATTCGCTTGGCCGTATTCATTGTCCGATTGGCAATTTGCATCAGATAGCTATGAATATCCTTTACATATAATATGCCGGTCTTGAGTGCGTCTATAGGGGTGTTACTGGTAAACAGCTTACGATTTTCAGAAAAATCAGTCTCTGACGAGCCGGTTTTTTTATTAGGGGCCAAAGACAGCACTACTATTTCCACCTCAACTTTCCTGTCTTTGGCTTGACCAAGATGATGGTATGTGTCTGTTACGGCAGATGCCAGACTGCCTTTGGCCTCTTTGGAAATTAATAGCTTGCCGTTTTTATTTTCGAGTTCGGAAATGCCGGCGTAAGAAATCGGGTCTGCGGGATATTCGGTTTTAAACAATTGCATGGATTTTGCAGCGGCCTCTTCTGCGCTTCTGAATTCAC
>JAOZRC010000874.1 GCA_029940345.1 Desulfobacterales bacterium | reverse complement strand
TACGAACAATTGGCGCGTTTAAGCTATACCAAAAGTGTCCCACTTTATGTTGGTAGCCTAACAACGCATTTAACAGAGTAATGAATATTTTGCAAGGGAGCGCTCTCAAAAAAAAGTGTTGCCCGCTTACATATATGGGTATACACAAAGTAGGTTAAAATGTGCATAGTGCTTTCCTGTATCGTGAAATCGTGTGTAGTAAGCGGATATCTCTGACTGCCGCTAATGACGAATCAGAGCTGTTGCGGGACTTTTTGGATAATGCAAATGATCTCATCCAAATTGTCAAAACCGATGGCCGGTTCCTTTATATTAATCGCAGATTGATCGAGATGCTTGGATATTCCGCAGATGAGGCCGTCAATCTCTCTATATCTGACACTGTTCACCCCGATAGATGCGCGCATTGCTCTGACATATTTCAGAGAATTTTGGCTGGGGAAGCAGTTGATAGGCTTGAAGCCGCTTTTATCACAAAGGATGGCATGAAAGTTTATGTGGAAGGGAGTATGAACTGCCGTTTTGAAAACGGAAAACCTGTCAACATCCGGGGGATATTCAGAGACATCACTGAACAAAAGAAGTTGGAAGTCCAACTTCGGCAGGCCCAAAAAGGGATAAGAAAGGATTAAATCCTTGCTTATGAAAAATCCTTGTAGTTTTGAAAGCGACCGTCAATCAATATCTGAATTCAGGTAATAATATATGAAAATAGTCCTTGTGCATCCGGCCGGCTCAAACTGGGTCCCCGGGAAAAAAGATATCACCGCCACCGCCAACCGCATGGCCCCGCTAGGTCTTCTTTCCATTGCCGCTTACTTGGAGCGGGAAGGCCATCAGGCCGCGATTCTTGATTGTCTCGGCCCTCGGGCGGTTTCCGGCGTTGATGCCAATGTCCGCATCATTTTAAGCCATAATCCCGATTTGGTGGGCTTTTCAGCCACTACTTCCGGTTTTTACGATGGCTATCATCTGGCTAAACGAATCAAAGAACAGGCCCCTCATATCAAGATCGTTTTTGGCGGCGTGCATATCTCTTCAATGGGAGGGAGCCTGTCAGAACGCTTTGACGCCATTGATTTTCTGTGCATCGGGGAAGGTGAAGTGACGTTGACGGAACTGGCTGACGGTCACGATGTCAATAAAATTGACGGATTGGTGTGGCGTGATGGCGGGCAAGTAGTCGTTAATCCGCCCAGAACGAATATTCCGGATATGGATGCGCTCCCATTTCCGGCTTACGAAAAACTGAATGATTTTCCCAAAGGCTACAACCTGCCCTTATTCAGTTATATTCAGAGTCCCGGTGCAACTATGGTTACCAGTCGCGGATGCCCTTACAAATGCTCCTATTGCGACCGTTCGGTGTTTAAACGAGGCTTTCGCTTTCAATCTGCTGAGTATGTTTACGAGAGCATGCAATACCTGGAAGAGCGCTTCGGTGTCAAACATATCAACATTTACGATGATCTGTTCACTACGAACCGGAAACGCATCACCCAACTTTGCGATCTTTTGATCAATCAGCCGTTGGGGATGCAATTTAACTGTGCTGTGCATGTGGGCCATGCCGATGATGAACTCCTGCAAATGCTCAAAGATGCCGGTTTTCTTCAACTTTCACTGGGTATTGAAAGCGGCGACCCGGAACTGCTAAAAATACATAAACCAGAGGTTGCGTTAGCGGAAGTAACGGATACGGTCAGACGTATTCAGGCCAAGGGGCTGCGCGCCAAAGGGCTTTTTATGATGGGCCTTCCGGGGGACACGGCCGCGTCGATTCGAAAAACGAGTGATTTTGTCATGTCATTGGGTCTGGATGATATGAACATGTCTAAATTCACGCCTTTTCACGGTGCGCCGATATGGGATACGCTCTCTGAACACGGTGTTTTTGACCAGGATTGGCGCAAAATGAACTGCCTGAATTTTGTATTTGTTCCCAATGATATAGATTCTGAAGAAACGCTGGATCTGTTGTACAATACGCATGTGAAGCGGTTTTACTCAGATCCTCAATGGCGCCGCAGATTCCGCAAGCGGTTGTGGGAACATCGTAAAAGCCTCTGGTATTTCCTAAGGCATTTACCTGATTTTTTGGCGGCCATGCGTAATTTTGAGCCATCTGAAGGATAGCAGGCTGTCTCATAAAATTTGATTTTTCGCGAAGTTTCAGGAAATTCAGGAACACCTTGCTTATGTTTGCACTTCTCAATGTCATCAGATTTTTAAGATGATACCAAGCTTGTTTATCCGTAACGCCATCAAAGCTTGTTCACCTCACATAACTAACGCCTTGTCCGAAATTTCGCGTATTTTTT
>JAOZRC010000873.1 GCA_029940345.1 Desulfobacterales bacterium | reverse complement strand
CTGACCACTTGAACCGAACCATGTCCGTATGCATCTGCCTTGACCACAGGTATTATTTGGGCAGGCGCGGTTTGCCGACAGATGGCATGGTAATTATGAACGAGATTTTGCAAATTGATTTCAGCACAGGTCTTAAATGCCATTGTTGCTCCTTTTTTAGCTTATAAAAATATTGCCCCTATTGAAATGTAACCGTTCACTCCCCTGGGCGGAACGGCTTTCCGCTTTATATGATCGCAATCGTGCATGAGTGTGTAGCGCGGGAGGCTGTCCCGCGTATGTTTGCACATTGGGAAACGGTTACATTGAGATGTGTCGGATAAAACATGGGCATCCCCAATAAATAAAATGAGTAAGATCAGGGATTAAAAACGTAATGGATTTGATTGTATCAAAGTCTATAATACGTTTATCAGATCAATTTTGTTGTGCCAAGACCCTCGTGACATTTTTTTTTAATTATTGCCTATGGCCTTTGTATTTGCTATATTTATATAGTGAAAATACCAATCACGCATTCGGCACTGTCCTTTTTCAATTGAACTTCGCAAAATATAGAGGATGTCTCCCAATGGAAAATACAAAAATAATGATTGTTGAAGATGAAGGTCTTATCGCTCAAAGAATTAAACTCTCTCTTACGCGTATGGGATGTGAAGTTGTTGCCATTGCGTCTTGGGGCGATGATGCCATAAAAAAAGCTGTTGAACTTTCCCCTGAACTAATCATGATGGATATTATGATTAAAGGCGATATGGACGGTATTGAGGCCGCTATACAAATTCGAGAAAGATGCGACATTCCGGTGATCTATCTTACGGCATACGGAGATGCAAAAACACTGGAACGCGCCAAGGCATCCGAACCGGTCGGGTATATTCTGAAACCCATCAATGAATTACAAATGCAGGTTGCGATTGAAATGGGGTTGCATAAACATAAAACAGAGCAAAAATTGAAAGCTTCAGAAAGAGCGCTGGAAAAGGAACGCGCTTTACTGGCTATCAGAGTCGAAGAACGCACTCGCGACCTGAGCTTGGCCAATGCCGAATTGTCCCGCGTTTCTCGTCTCAAAGGTGAATTTTTGGCAAACATGAGCCATGAATTGCGCACCCCTCTCACCGTCATCATGGGGGTAACGGAGATTTTCAAGGAGCAAATTTACGGCCCCCTGAATGATCGCCAGTTGAATCAGATCCGAATGATAGATAAAAGCAGCCGTCATTTGCTTACTTTAATTAATGATGTTCTCGATATTTCGCGCATTGAGGCCGGCAAATTCAAGATAACGACGCAAATTGTTCATATCAATGATATTTGTCAATCGGCGATGAGTATGATTAAATCGGAGGCTGAAAAAAAGGGGATTACAATCACCTATACGCCTGCTTCCAATGTTACTACGCTTAATGCTGATTACAGCCGTTTAAAACAAATCTTAGTCAATCTCCTGAACAACGCTGTCAAATTTACATCAGAGACAGGGCGGGTGGGACTGGAAGTGAAGGAAAATAGTACCAAAGGCCATATCCAATTCACCATTTCTGATGAAGGTATCGGAATTTCAAAAGAAAATCTGGCTCGTATGTTCAAACCGTTTGCCCAGGTGGATAGCAGTCTCACGCGAAGACATGGGGGGGTGGGACTAGGACTGGTATTGGTCTATCGTTTGAGTGAAATGCATGGCGGCAGCATTTCCGTGGAAAGCGTGGTCGGACAAGGCAGTCGTTTTTCGGTAAGGCTTCCGTTGGAAATATCCGAGGTGCCAGAATCCAACTCCGCGATTGAGGAGTCACTAAAGAAAAAAACGTCAGAGGTTAAATCAATACCAGTGGAAATCTTGCTGGCTGAGGATAATGAAATAACGATTGCTTTAGTTACCGATTACCTCACTGCGTATGGCCACCATGTCACAGTTGCCCGTAACGGCATTGAAGCGATCAAACACGTTAATGAAAAACGACCCGATGTCATCTTTATGGACATCCAGATGCCTGTAATGAACGGCATGGAAGCGATACGACAAATTCGGCATGAAGAAAATGAAAAATCAGAGAAAAGCGAACTTCAAAGAATTCCGATTATTGCGCTGACGGCTTTAATTATGCCCGGCGACCGTAAAAAATGCCTGGCCGCAGGTGCGACTGAATACCTTCCCAAACCGGTCAATATGGAAGGATTGCAAAAAATAATAGAGCGAGTGACGACTGAAACTGATAAAAATCCGGCGTCAGCTTTTGTGGGATAGCAAAGTGGACTACCAGCACAAGGCGGGACAGACGTAGGTTGGGTTGAGGAACGAAACCTGACATCAGCCTGAAT
>JAOZRC010000195.1:2759-8692 GCA_029940345.1 Desulfobacterales bacterium | reverse complement strand
GCAAAGGCTAACGTAAAACGCTAAACCTTCGGCTCAGCACTCCTTTAAACTGTTAACCGGTAAATGAAGGATGCCTAAAAACTCTTCTTATTCTAATGCCGTTATGCAAAATTTAGAGGTCATTATATCTAAATTTATCACTTTCCTGCGAGTTGGCATCTGGCGTATTCAGCTTGACCAACTTCCCCGTCATAAAGCTATCTATATTAAACTGACCCGCATTATTCTCCTTACTGTTAAGAAATTTATCACTGATAAATGCGCCCTCAAGGCTTCCGCTTTGACGTATTACACGATGCTGTCCATTGTTCCGACGGCGGCAATGGTTTTTGGTATTGCGCGCGGTTTCGGCTTTGAAAGGCTTTTAAAAAAGGAGTTATTAGAAAAATTTCCCGGCCAGGAAGAGATTTCGCAGTGGATCATTCAATTTGCCGACTCTCTTTTGATAAATACACATAGCGGCATGATGGCCGGCATCGGTCTGATTATTCTTTTTTGGAGCGTCGCCAAAGTATTAATGAATATCGAACATTTCTTCAATGAAATCTGGGAAAGCAAACGCTCACGCTCGATTGCACGCAAACTGAGTGATTATCTCGCCATTGTCATTTTAGGGCCTGTGTTGCTGATCACATCCAGCAGTGTGGCCGTTTATATATCTGCGCAGATGGAAATCATATCCGGAAAGCTTCCTGTTCTCGAAATTGTGAGTGAACCGATCCTGTTTTCATTGAAATTCGTTCCATACATTCTTGTTTGGCTGCTTTTTATGATTACCTACTATATTATGCCGGTTGCCAAAGTGAAGCTGCTTTCCGCCTTAATCGCCGGCGTGATTGCGGGAACCGGTTTTCACATACTTCAATTCACCTATATTCGCTTTCAAGTCGGCGTGGCTCAATATAATGCCATTTATGGCAGTTTTGCCGCATTGCCCCTTTTTATGGTTTGGCTGCATTTAAGTTGGAATATTGTTCTTCTCGGTGCCCAATTATCGTACACGGTTCAAAAGGTGGACAACTACGAATTTGAACCCGATCGTTTGAAAATGAGTTTTTATTTAAAAAAACTTTTTGCCTTGCAGATTGCCAGTTTAATCACCTGTAAATTCGCACAAGGCGAAAAGCCGCTAACGGCTGTCCAAATTGCGGAAACCCTTGACATGCCCCTTCGATTGGTGCGTCAAATGATTAACTTGTTGATTGCGAGTGAACTCATCACACCCACGCGTTTGGAAGAAGACAACCCTACCGCCTTCCAACCGGCCTGTGATATCAGCCGGTTTACATTAAGCTATATAATTGACGCACTGGAGCATAAAGGCTCGAATTGTATTACCGTTGCTCAAACCGAGCGTCTGCAAAAATTGGAGCAAAGCCTGCATTCATTCCAGGATGCCATCACTCAATCATCGGCCAATACGCATTTGCAGGATTTATAGTATTTTAAGGCATTTTTCATCGTCAGCAGCGTCAGCATTTGCTGATACAACCAAGCATAAAACAACCGCAATCAATAGCCCCATGTAATCTCGCAAAACCTCCATCTATGAACCGCTCCCCTATAATCAAATTCCCTAGAAAATAGCAGTGAAAGATATGTTAGGTGACATGTAATTCGGCATGTTTACCCAATGTAAACAGCGCTCTTTCCATTGCCGGAACTTTAGTTCCATGGTACGGATCGAGGATACGACGTACCACATTCTCCTGGGTACTCATTTTACGGGCAAGTTCGGATTTTGAAATGCCTGATTCCTTCATAGCCTGATAAAGAGCGGCTTTCATGGCCGTTTGCATAGGAACGGGAACTGACTTTTCGCCCTTCTTGCATTCAGATGGAGTGGGTAATTCATCATCACGGCGAATACGCCCTGCCATAGCTTCCTCTAAGCAATCGGCCGCTTCAGTCAAACATTCATCTACCGTGTCTCCTTGGGTGATCGCCTCCGGCACATCACGAAAGCTAACGGTAAACCCTCCGTCCGCCACATCCGGTGTCAGGGTGACAGGATACGTAAATCTGTTCATGATAATCCCCCTGTTAAATATCTTTTTTCTTCAAGCTAAGTTGTTTAAGCATAGCGTTGAAAGTTCCGGTTTTCAACTCATCTTTCGGATCGCGAACGACAGTATAGCGATGGCCCAAATATAATGTTCCGTGACTTCCTTTCCCTCTCTCGGCCATCCATTTAACATGTATGCCATGTTGCTTGCCGTATTTGCGAACCCGCTTGATGAACTCATTATCTTTCATAGAATTCACTATCGGACAATTTTGTCCGGTGTATTTCATCGCAGAGAATGATATGATTAAATGGAAAACTATACATCATTTGGCATCATTCATTCTCCGGTTTACAATTCGGAGGAGTGCCTGATTTACAGTTTGGCATTCAGCGCCCGCCAATGCTAAACTGTAAGTTTAGTACTCCGGGAAAAAGTGTAAACTACTTTTGGGCTACCATGAAGGATGCCCATTATTTCTACCAGTTTAACTCATGTACTTAATTCTACTTTGGTAACTTAAAAAAAGCCGACCTGTGCGCTTGCTATCTGATGTAGGGTGGGCAGGGGTTTTCCGCTGACCTTGTTCGTTGCTGATACCAATGTGCAGCTCCGGCCATTTTTTAAACAACTATTTTTGCCCACCGTTTTTGTGTGAAATGGCAGGCATCGCCGATAAAGGTTGGCGCTGTATTCAAGATTGGTTTCCGGCGATGCCCACCCTACATATTAGCTTACCAAAGTAGAATTAAACACAATTTACAATAGCAATCAAGAAATTGTATATGAATAAGTACTTGGCCAAAAGTTTTTATACCGAAGACCTACGAAGTTTTGGAAACCTCGTAGGTCTGGGAAATCTATTATTAAGCTACCGCATCCCTTTATAGTAGTTAATCAATCCGTTCGTAGAACTGTCATGCGATGTGACCGCCTCACGATTATTAAGCTCGGGATAAACCGCTTGAGCCAGTTGTTTCCCTAATTCAACCCCCATCTGATCGAATGAATTGATGTTCCAGACAACCCCTTGGGTGAAGATTTTATGTTCATATAAGGCGATCAGCGCGCCCAGTGTTTCCGGCGTGAGCTTTTTAAACAAAAAGGAATTGGTCGGTTTATTGCCCGGAAATGTTTTTGCGCAGGCCAATCGGTGCAATTTCTTCTCGTCGATTCCGGATGATTCCAGTTCGATGCGCGCTTCCTGATAGGTTTTACCTTTCATCAATGCTTCGGTCTGAGCCAGAAAGTTTGAGATCAGAAGCGGATGATGCTCTCCAATCGGATTTAACGAGATTGCCGGTGCCAGAAAATCACATGGAATAAACCCTGATCCCTGATGCAGCAGTTGATAGAACGCATGCTGTCCGTTAGTGCCGGGTTCGCCCCAAATCACCGGGCTGGTGGCGTAGTCGATTTCTTCGCCATCTTTGGTCACTCGTTTACCATTGCTCTCCATATCCCCTTGTTGAAAATAAGCCGGAAAACGCGACATATACTGATCGTAAGGTAAGATAGCATGGCTATGCACACCGAAAAAATTATTATACCAAATTCCCAACGCCGCCATAATCACAGGAATATTTTTATCAATCGGCGTTGTTTTAAAATGCCGGTCTGCTTTGTGCGCGCCGTCTAATAATTGTTCAAAGCGATCCATTCCGATGGCAATGGCGATAGATAATCCGATAGCAGACCACAAGGAGTAGCGCCCCCCCACCCAATCCCAAAATTCAAACATATTATTCGTGTCTATGCCGAATTGGGCGACGCCACCGGCATTGGTGGAAAGGGCGACGAAATGTTTGGCCACCGCGGCTTCATTCCCGAGTGCGTCAAGCAGCCATTTTTTGGCGGAAACGGCGTTTGTCATGGTTTCCTGGGTGGTGAACGTCTTGGAGGCAATGATAAAAAGCGTGGTTTCCGGGGCAATCCGTTTCAACGTTTCAGCCAGATCGGTGCCGTCAACGTTGGAAACAAAATGGCTGTTCAATCCGGGTTTGGCGTAGTGCGCCAAGGCTTGGGTGACCATCTGCGGCCCCAAATCCGACCCGCCAATACCGATATTGACAACATCTGTTATGAGCTTACCAGTGTATCCTTTAAAGTCACCGTTGCGCACCGCCTGGCTAAAAATGCGCATTTTGGCAAGAACACGGTTTACATCTGGCATGACATCCTGCCCATCGACATAGATCGGCCGGTTCGACCGGTTGCGCAGGGCAATATGAAGCACCGGCCGTTCTTCGGTCGTATTGATTTTCACACCGGAAAACACGGCTTCAATATTTTCAGCTAATTGCGCCTGTCGTATCAAGTCTGTAAGCAGGGTGATTGTCAGATCAATGATACGGTTTTTAGAATAATCAAAAAGAATGTCATCAAGACGAAGTGAAAATTTTTCAAAACGCTCAGGGTCATGGGCAAACATATCCCTAAGATGCGATTGGGCAATTTCGGTTTGATGTTTTGCCAATGCTTTCCAAGCGGGCGATTGGGTAAGTGCTGACATAGATACCTCAAGTTTGATTTCTAAGGATGCTTTCAATGGCGACGAATTAGAAAAAGTAAAAACGATTATGATTACGCGCTATTCCCGTTTTTAAGTTTTTCAACGATAATCGGCACCGCTGGCGGCGTCCTTTGACTGGTTGAAGAAATATTGCGGATAATTGACAAATGAGTGCCTTTTACGGTTATATGAGGGACACCCTTTAAACGGGATGAGGCCATCGTCACCAAACCGTCGCCAATCTCCAGATTCATATTTTGAAAGCTCTCCTTGAGGCTGATCAAGACAGGATGCATTTCCCTGGGCAATTTGGGCTGAAGCTCATCTGCTAACCGTTCCAAATCATTTGCCTGCCACGGACTCATGATGCCTGCGATTATCAGCATCTCCACACCTTGCGGATGAGGACGGTGATTCAGGGTTTCAAGAAAGCGGCTTCCGGGCAGCAAATCAATGCCGGCCTCTCCGGCACCGTCAATTATCCATCGCAACATGTTAAATTCTCCTTTGAACAGGTTAACGGACTGGTCGCGTAATTCGGATAGCGCCCGAACGCGCGCCATTTCTGATCCGTGATTCGGAGTTCCGACCATAATGAGCCGTTTTACAACAGGCGTTTCACCCCGTTTGGCTTTGTCCATGTAGTCCCATCCAGGATTGGTCAGCATTTCGCGCGATACCAGACCGCCCATGCTGTGCGCAACAATAGAGACCGTCCGGACGCCATGTTGGCTTAATGTACACAATTCTTCAAGAAAAAATTGCGCCGATTCCACAACCGGCTGGTCATTGGGATAGTTCAACACCCACACATTAAAGCCTTCTGACGCCAAGGCCGGTGCTAAATTCATCCACACCTTGCCCGGATCGTCCAGACCATGAACCAGTATTGTGGCGAATGTTTGATTTTTGGCCGTCTGCTCGCCGGTTAAAGTATTCGGAAAAGCGTCAAGGCCATAGGAAGCTTCTATTTTGGCTGTCTGAACAGGAAAATAGCGCTTCACCGTTTCACGCGATTTCATCCGCATTTGTTTCTCTTTCTCCGGAAACATGTATTGGGGAATTTGCCATATACTCCCAACCAGTACGATTAGTGCAATCGCGATTTGCCAGCGATTTGATTTTGATTTTTTCAACAGGAGCCTCTTTGATGATTTTTTTCAAATTCAGCTTCAGTATATGGTTGATCAACATAATCACTTTATGATATTGTTTATAAAGACTATCATAGTTGATGGCGGTATGCAACCCAAAGGGGCTTATCCGCCGATAACTGATACCCATAATGTAGTACACTTAATTATCTGATAATTTTAGGCCTGTGCAGTTGAAATTAAACATTCCTTAAAAGCTCCGTGAGAGCGGCATATTTGTAGCAAAATGATATTATGATTCGGTCAGAGTCCCATCGGGAC
>JAOZRC010000195.1:0-2659 GCA_029940345.1 Desulfobacterales bacterium | reverse complement strand
TCAGAGTCCCATCGGGACTGAATAAATTGCACAGGTCGAAAATTATTCACAGGAGGAACCCAATGGATCGCATAAAAGTCATGGTAAACGGCCTTCCGGGCAATATGGCGAGTAACGTCGCCAAACTGATTATTGACGATCAGCGCTTTGATCTGGTTTCAAAATCGCTCACCGGACCGGAAATCACCGCACATCAGCATGAAGTGGCTGAAGTGACGATTGATTTGATTTTACCGGATAAGCGTGAACGCGATATCCTGGCAATCAAAGCAAACGGAGGGAATTTTATCGTAGTTGATTATTCGCATCCAACCGCTGTGAATGGCAATGCTGAATTTTATTGCCGGCACAACCTGCCGTTTGTGATGGGCACCACCGGTGGAGATCGCCAGTTACTTGAGAAAACTGTTACCGATTCATCGAATGCGGCCGTGATCGCCCCAAACATGGCCAAACAAATTGTCGGTTTTCAAGCAATGATGGAATATGCCGCCGATTCTTTTCCCGGTCTTTTTAAAGGCTACACGTTGACTGTAAAGGAAAGCCACCAAAAAGGCAAGGCGGACACCAGCGGAACTGCCAAAGCCATGGTCAAGGTATTTAATCTGCTGGGCGTTTCATTTTCGGTAGATCAAATTATCAAAGAAAGAGATCCTGACGTTCAGCATAAAAAATGGGGTATCCCCAAAAAGCATCTGAAAGGACACGGGTGGCACACGTATACGCTTACTTCCGAGGACCGCACTGTCCGTTTTGAATTTACCCATAATGTAAATGGCCGTGATATTTATGTCCCGGGCACCCTTGATGCAATTCAGTATTTGCATACCAAGGTTAACCAGGGCGCGCAAGGTTCGATATATACAATGACAGATGTACTGAAAGCGTGCTAATTGCGATAGTTAAAGCCCGGATTTCATATTGATTCGGATTTACCCATTTTTAGAACACAAACGCATTTGAATATTTACTATGCCGAAAATAGGAATGCCAAGCAGCGCAATGGTGTTAGCTCCCTGGACAGAAGCGATCCAAGCGGCGGCTGAGAACGAATTTGACGCCTTTGAGGTGGTTATTGTTTATCCTTCCGCCGATCTGGACAGTATCACTTCCCATGATATTGAATGGGCCAAAACGCTGGCACAAAAAAAAGGAATGGAAATTTGCGTACACGCCCCCTTTTTTGAACTCAATATTGCCGGTTACTGTCAGGGAATCAGGGACGAATCAGTGCGCTATGTAAAAAGGGCGGCGGACTTTTGCGCCGCCTTGGGGGGTGAAATTCTTGTTGTCCATGCGGGTAACTATATTTATAATTTCCCCCAGGAAGCAACGCCGGACAACAACCCTTTAATGAAAGCACAATGGGAAAATAATATCGAGTCTCTAAAAAAAATCAACGATCACGCAAATTTCCAGGGAATAACTGTTTGCTTGGAAAATATCGGCAATAAGACGATTGACAAAACATTCGAGCACTTGCTGGAAATGCGCCAGGCCGTGGGAGATTCATTAAAATTCACATTGGATATCGGCCATGCGCGTTTATATGCTCAAGGAGGAGTTGAAAGGGGTTTCAAAGTACTGGGTGACACTATTCGCCATATTCATTTTACGGATAACAACGGAACGGAAGATGACCATCTGCCGATTGGAGATGGCAACTCAGACTATTCAGGTTTTATGAGCTTTATTCGCGCTTTTCCGCATATTGTAACACTCGAAGTGCTTGATATTGGGCATGATCCGGCCGCCATTATCAGAAGTCGGGACTATTTTAACAAATTATAGACTTTACTCGACAGTTACAAGTTTCAAGTTATCCCGTAACCACTAGAATTAAATGATACTTACAAAATCAATATGTATCCTGTTCATAAATCATGGCCAAGTGCAGTATAATCGCCGGAGTCAGTATCCTGCAATAGTGATTAAAATTGAATCTGCCCTGGCCGCACTCCGATTGAAATTTCAGCCCTTTTGAAATCATGTCTGATGTGTGACCTTTTATAACAGACATTATAACACCTCCGTGATATGAATTGTCATTTGACAGAATCAATGTTTTTTATGTTAGATGCATTATTTTATAATATAGTTGTCAGATTTTGGTTTGTTCTGGCACAGAAATTGCCTCCCAACCAAAACAAGCGTTTTGGGAAAAATGGGGCTCTTAAAGATGCTTAATCTTTCCATAATTTTTGAACAGGATACGTTTATAATTAGAATAAGATACGCCGATTAAACGGAAATCCCCAGTTGTTCAAGCATTGCATCTGCCTTTCGGATTAGCCAATTGCACTGGCGTTCATCCGCATAAGCGATGCAATCGCATCGGATTTGATTGGCGGAACGCACTAAAAATTCATACGTGATGCAACTGTCTTCCAGTTCAATCGCAAAATAAAACGGATGGCATTGGGTATGCCGGGTCTGCCTTGCATTGAGTATTTTTTGAGGGAGCGGCAGTCGGTAAATACCATCAACCCCACCAGTATCTGAGTTTTCATTTAGATAGGTTTTGATTTTATTTTGATCTTCAACCCTTAGTTCATCAATGACATATTGTTTCATGGTCGCTTGCAATTCCTGGCTACCAACATGAGCTGGGACACTAAATGTAGTCGTAGGTTGGGTTGAGGAACGAAACCTGACTAAT
>JAOZRC010000872.1 GCA_029940345.1 Desulfobacterales bacterium | reverse complement strand
TGGGGGGGGGGGAGTTTAACGGAACCCACCGTTTACGGAAATACGGTGGGTTCCGTTACACTCCACCCACCCTACATTTTGGGTAAAAAATTTCTTGGAAATCCCCACTGGTTCGACCTGCCAGCTAGCTTCTTTCCCACATTACCCGGAATTCACAGAAAATAAATAACTCCTTTTCATTTCCCAGAAGTGTCTTGATAGACATATATGTATTAGACGAATGTGCCTATCAATGCACTTTTGCTGGCAATCTTTCATTTCCATTTTATCATTAAATATTTTTTAACTTATTATTATAATGGAATAATTCATCCATTATTTTAATCGCTCATGTATGCTGGCACGGTTAGTGCATATCTATATTATTAAAAGGTATTTGGGATGATAAATTCGGCATCCTTTATGAGTCATGTTGCACTGTTTCCTGACATTTGAAAGGAGGATTGAAAAATGGAGCCAAAACTGACTATGGAACTTACCAGACGTAATCGGATGACAATTCCTGACAGTTCATCAGACAGACCGTTTGTAAGGAAATTTGCTGCCGGGAATGGTGAATTGAAATCCACACTCAACAACGGACGCGAAGCGGGCACCAAAAAGGAAAAGGTGTTAAGGGTTGTTTTTTCAAAGTCTGCGAACATCCGCAAAGCCAAAAACTCTGTATTTCCGTCTCAGGTCAGTCAATCAGCCGTTCAGGATACTTGTGAGGCTGAGACGCAGATCAGGCTGTTTGAAAAAGATGCACAGGAAAAATATCTTGCCGCTATCAGAGATATGCGGAAAGTGAGGTTGTCAGATCAGTTTGAGCGATTATCAGCGCACCAAATCATTCCTGCGCTCAAACGCATCGGATTTGATGAAGCACTCGCATGGGCCATTTTCAAAATGGCGGCACCTGCCTGGGAATCGATGGGCCCGCTTTCTAACAAAAATATTTTGTTTGATCCTGCCCTGTTCAGAGAGATGGATGAAATACGAAGCGGTGTTATCGCCGAGGCAAGGAAAAACACCGCTGCATCTTTAAAGCGAGCCCAAATGACGCCTTCCGAACTTCATGAGTCAATCAGGGAAAGTATGAAGCCGCAATATTTGCTTGCATCAATAGAAGAGAATTCGAAATCATGGATAACACTGCCGCGTGTTTACAATCATTTAAACAAAGGTCATGCACGTTGTTTGCCAGGTTATCTGAAATATCTTGATAAAGAAACCGATCCGGCATTCCAAAAGGTACTGATACGCATCATCATAGAATTTGTCGGTAATTATACGTTGAAGCATATCAGTAAAGAGCAATCCGCAGATCGGATGAGCAAAATTCTGTTTTACGGATATGCCGCCATGTATTGGAAGAACCTGCTGAATCCGCTAGGAGTTTTCGAGGATTGCAAGATTTTCGACGTTTTCCTGCATTGGACTGATATATTTCAGAATAAATTTGTTTATGTGGATTGCGATATGGCAAGGACGCTTGAAAGCATGAAGGATGAAAAGGAAAGAATTTTCCCGATTATGAATGCATTCGGAGTGGCCCGCGACAGCCCCCGGGGGTCCGATGATGCAGATCGTTTCGTGATCGCTCTGCGACATGGCGGCCCGGGGATAGAAACCGCCGTAAAGTACTTCGGAATCGGCCACAATCTGCTCAGGGAAAAGACTGACGGACGCTTGCCCTATACAGAAGCGCCCAGGGCCCTGAGTGCGCTTTTTCGAAAAATAAGAACCGGATACGTCAGGGAAACATCTGCAACCCGGAAAGTAATCCACGACTTTTTATTCAGGCTCAAAAATACTTACGATTTAAAACACAACCGCTGCGTTCGGGACGCGCACGGATTATCAGGGAAACTCAGGTTTACCGGGTCTCGTATAGCGCGCATGATTAATGATTTAAATGGGTCATTACAATCGTAATAGGGCTTGACCGGATCATTTACTGAGTCTGAAAAGTAACGCTGAAACTTTTAAACGCCGGAGATCACGGAGAACTGACATGAGCGATCTGGAAAAACCCATCGAAATTGTCATCGTAGATGACGAACCCATAAACCTTACCATGCTCACGCAGATCCTGATTCAGGATGGCTACGACGTGCGTCCTGCGCTTTCCGGAGAACTGGTCATTGAGTCCGTGGCCTCCAAGCCGCCGGCTCTGATCCTTTTAGACATCATGATGCCGCCGGGTATGAACGGCTACGAGGTCTGCAAGCACCTCAAATCGCGTGGCGCCAGCAAAGATATCCCGATTATCTTTATCAGCGCGCTGAACGATCATAAAGACAAGGTCCGGGCCTTTCAGGCAGGCGGACAGGATTTTATCAG
>JAOZRC010000871.1 GCA_029940345.1 Desulfobacterales bacterium | reverse complement strand
GAAGTTTGGTGATATTATTAATCAGATTTCGAATCGACGCAGGGTAATGGTGCATCATCATGTCATGTTAATCCGGGAATATTCAAACCACCGGTTAATTTCCCCATCTCTTCGGAAACCATCTCCTGGGATTTAACCAACGCATCATTCACCGCTGCCAAAACGAGGTCCTGCAACATCTCAACATCTTCCGGATCAACCACTTCCTGTTCAATCTGAATGGATATGATTTGTTGCTTGCCATTGGCGACAACTCTGATCATCCCTCCGCCAGCCGTTGCTTCAGCAGTTTTTTCCGCCATCTCATCCTGAAGTTTTACCATTTTAGACTGAAGCTTTTGAGCCTGCTTCATCATTTTGGCCATACCTTTCATATAAACACCTCCTATAAAATATTCACTTTTGTAATTTCACCATTAAAAATATGAACGGCTTCCATTACCAGGGGATGGCTTAACGCCTCCTCCTGTAACTGAGCTGTTCGATTTTGAGGTCGCTTTTCAGGTTGTTCTTGGGGTTGCTTTTCCTCACGCTGTGATTTGTCCTTGATAATTATTGCCATATCTTTACCAAAAACCTCGTCACAGATTTTTTTTAAATCCGCTTTGTTTTTGTCACGCTGCATCATTTTGACTGTAAACGCATTTACGCCGCTTTCAATCTCAAGCCGGTCATCCTTAACAGACGCAATTGAACAGTGGCTTAAATGTGCTGACAAGCCCGGATGCCGTTTCTCTGTCAATTGGGTAATCCGGAGCCATATTTGTTCCATTGGCGTATCATCTGTCACACGAGGAGACGCTGAAACCGGTTTGGGTTCCTTAACTTGCCAATCCGCAGCGGGCGGCGGTGTTGTCGAAGCGTTGTATTTCGGCAGAGGTGCGTTGACAGCTTGATGATCATTTGGCGAAACCGTGGCGTTCGTTGAACCGATTGTGCCGATTGAATCTGGAAGCTTGGGAGTTCCCTTTATTTCATCTCTTAAAAGATCAAGCTTTTCAATCAAAGAATCAATGGGCAGCACCGGCGCAACCTGGGACATCCGGATGCAGACGCTTTCAAGCGCTAACCTGGGCTGGGAAGCGTAGCGCATAACCGCTTCTTCTTTAAATAGCAGGTCAAACAGTTGGCTTAGATGCAAGGCGGATACGGATGCTGACTGCTCCTGCATCATTTTAATCTCATGCGTTGGCAAATCCACCAGTTGGTTCACTTGCTGTCCGACTTTGACAATTAAAAGATTGCGAAAATGTTCCGTCAAGTCATCATATAGCTTACGCATATCCAAACCACGGCCATAGATATCATCTATAACCGTCAAACAGGCAACCATATCTCCCTGTAAAAGCGCTTGTGAGCATTGAAAAATTACGGATCGGTCAACGGCCCCCAATATTTCTAAAACTCGTTCATGGGTAACTTCTCCGGATGTACAGGCAATCAATTGATCCAGCAGGCTCAACGCATCACGCATACTCCCACCGCCTTCGCGCGCAATCTGCAACAGGCTTTCTTGTGTGATTTTAACGTTTTCCTGATTACAGATCATTTCCATATGCCCGCAAACGGACTCGATATCAATCCGGCGCAAATCATGCCGCTGGCATCGGGAAAGAATCGTAATGGGAATTTTGGCGGGTTCGGTTGTGGCAAATAGAAACATCACATGGGCGGGCGGTTCTTCGAGCGTCTTTAACAGCGCATTAAACGCCGGGATGCTCAACATGTGGACTTCGTCAATAATGTAAATTTTATAAGGACTATGTGCCGGCATATACCTTATATTTTCGCGCAGTTCCCTGATGTGGTCAACACCATTATTGGAAGCACCGTCGATTTCAATCACATCCGACGCACTTCCGGATGTGATGTCCAGACACGATTTGCATTGATTGCAAGGCGTAGCGGCAGGGCCTTGTTCGCAGTTCATGGCTTTGGCCAGCACCCGGGCGATTGTGGTTTTACCGGTGCCTCGCGGGCCGGCAAACAAAATGGCATGTGCCACGCGTCCGGATGTGATCGAATTCGCCAGCGTTTGGGTGACATGGTTTTGCTGTACAACCTGATCGAACGTCTGGGGTCTGTATTTACGGGCAAAAACGAGATAAGCCATCGGATGTGGGATGAATGCGAAGTGTTAAGTTCAAAATGTGAAGTATGAAGTTTGAAGTTCTGTCATTGTGATTTATTTGAAATTTATTGGCATCCTTCATTCGTCTGTTCACACTTTGCCCCGTTAGGGACATAATATCTATAAAAAAGGGATTAGGGTTTTCCAAAAAAATAATATACCCAAAATGTAGGGTGGGTGGAGTGTAACGGAACCC
>JAOZRC010000194.1 GCA_029940345.1 Desulfobacterales bacterium | reverse complement strand
GTTGCATTAAATTGAGAAACTTTGACCTCATCGCCTGCTTGAAAAACGGCGGCTCCACCTTTCACATGAACAGGAATTTCATATTTCGGTATTCCGGTCCACCATTTTTCAAGTGCAGCCCAAGCGGTAGTTCCCTGTTCTTTTAGCTTAAAACCGCCGGTAACTAACAAGCTCAACAGTGACTGGCGAACGTCGAAATGAGCATGTACGCGCACCTGATTCGTTTTTCCGGGTGGTATAAACTGGGCGGCATCCGTGCTAACCGTATTCAGATCAAAATCTTCAAACGCCACGGTAAATTTCAGATTTTCCAGCATCACCGGAAAATCATTGGGGTTTTCAACGTTAAAAGTAAAAGCCAAATCCAGGGGAGCGCCAACATTATCCGGATTGCCTTTGGTGGGCTTGGTTTTTTTAGAAAAATACCAGTAACCGAAAGAGTGAACGACTTCCATGTTATCAAGCGTTACAACCGGCGCTTTGAAATTTTTCTCGGTGGCCTTCGGTTGCACACATGCACAGCCTGTGAAAAAGGCGATAATAATAAAAACACTTAAAATTGTCAGTAATACTCTGTTCTTTTGCATTTTTTCTCCCTTTTTTTCCAATCGGGGTTAACGTGTTATCATATCAGGTCAGCCAGCGCTTACGGCGTTTGTAATGTTTTACATCTCGAAAGCTCTTGCGGCCTCCATGATCGGTTAATCCAAGGTAAAAATCCTTGATGTCAGCGTTATTACGGAGTTTTTCAGCCGAGTCATCCATGACAATGCGGCCATTTTCCATCACATATGCATGGGGTGCGACATTAAGCGCCAGTTTGGCGTTTTGTTCCACCAGAAGCATGGAGATGCCTTCTTCTTTATTCAGTTTGGTGATAATATTGAAGATTTCATGAATCAGCAGCGGTGCCAATCCCATGGACGGTTCATCTAATAGGATCAGCTTGGGGCTAGTCATCAGGGCGCGTCCCACAACGGTCATTTGCTGTTCACCGCCGCTGATAAAGCCGGCGGTTTCAGAGCGCTTCTCCTTAAGACGCGGAAAATAATGGTAAACCATTTCCAAACCTTCTTTAATGGAACGGCCGTATTTGCGCATGTGGGCACCTACTTTCAGGTTCTGTTCGACCGTCAGGTGTTCAAACACCCGACGCCCTTCAATCACCTGAACAATGCCCTTTTTGGCGATTTTTTCGGCCGCCATTTTATCAATGCGCTCACCCATGAACTCAATGGAACCGTCGGTCACATGGCCGTCCTCGTGGTTCAACAGGCCGGAAATCGCTTTCAAGGTGGTGCTTTTACCGGCTCCGTTGGCTCCCAGAAGGGCGACGATCCCGCCCTTGGGAATCTCAATGGAAACACCTTTGATAACAAGGATAACCTCGTGGTATTTGACTTCAATATTGTTGATCTTTAAGATCATCTCCTCTTGTGACAAAACTCGAAATCCTCCGTATTTAGGTGCGCTTTTCGTATCTTTAAGCGGCTGTTACCAACCCAACCATTCTTTTTCCCATTTTTCCGGCCAACGTTTTTTCATGTCCGCGGAACCGAAAAGAACGAATTTGTCGCCAGTCCATTCATACACCTTGGCTTCACTCTGGGGACGGTGGTCCGTGGCAGTGTAAGTTACGGGTGCGATTCCCAAACCGATTTCATAATCTTTAAAGGTTTCAAACCCTTTTTTCAGGATTCCTTCACCGGTAAGATCACCGGCCTTGTCAGCACGTTTCAACGCTTCTGCAAGCCCTAATGCGCTGGCCCACGCCTGAACGGTATGAATGGTGCGTTTTTCCGGTGGAATACCCGGATTATATTTTTTGGCATATTTGGTGACTTCTTTCATCAAAGGGACATCCAGACCGAAAAAAGCCCAAGGCGAGCAGCCTAACGCGCCATCAGCGGCTTTACCTGCCAATTTAGGCAAATTCTCGTCAAAGCCCCAGCATTTGATGATATTATCAGCGCCCAGTTTCAACGCATACGAATCTCTCAGCGTTGCAGCGACGCTCATCACCGTATTGGTGTGAAGCACAACATCCGGTTTGAATTCTTTAAGTGCCAGGATTTGGCTTTTGGTGTCGATGGCAAACAGAGAAACATCCTGATCCGGGCCAACATCGAAACCAAGTACTTTCGCCTGATCTTTGTATGCCTTGATCGAAGAACTGGAGAATGGTGATGCAAACATGTAACACGCCGCAATCCGGGGTTTGCGTTTGCCGAAATCTTTGTTTTGTTTCCACTTTTTCTCAAACCAGACCGTCATCAAGCCCCTGACCTGGGTGGAATAATCCGGTGCGAAGAACAAGTTGTAAGGCGTTTTGGTTGTGTCGCACAGATGCCCTGAATAGGAAGCCGAAACATACGGAATTTTATCCTTGGCAACAGTGGGTGCCAACGCTTCGGTGTCTCCGGTGCCCCAACCGAGAATAGCGACGCATTTCATACGCTTAAACAAGCTGTATTTGGTGAGCGCTTCAGGAATGCGATACCCATAATCAAATTGATAAAGTTTAATTTTTTTACCGTTAATGCCGCCTGTGTCATTCACATAATGAATCGCTTCAGCAATTCCCAGGGCATAGTCCTTACCGACATCTGAGGTTGCTCCGGTCATATCATTTAAAGCTCCGATTTTGATCGTATCGGCAGCGGTTGCTACGGGTGACATGCCAATCGCAAAACATGCTATTAGAATAAATAAAAAAATTTTAGACCATTGATTGTTAAACTGCATTGTTTTCTCCCTTTAATTAAAATTTAGTATTTTGCCTCCTGAAATTGCCAAACTGTTTCCCAAAATCTATTGCACCTCCTTTCTAATATGAAAAGGGCCATAAATTGAAATAGTTTTTAATTTGCCACCAGCGGTACGCCATGCCGTTGGGTTCAAAGATGATAAACCCGCAAATAGCCAGACCAAAAGTGGCTTCCTTAATAAACAGAAAATCCATGAGTAATTTTGGATAGGTATCGGCCATTGGTATAATGGCAAGTTGTAAAACCTCCATGATAACCACCATAAATAATGAACCGAAAATAGCGCCATGAATGGAACCGACTCCGCCGATCAAAATGACACCCACAAGCCAGAGTGATAGAAACCACGGGAAATGTTCCGGGCTGATGGCTGCCAGATTGCTGATCCAAAATGACCCGGTGATTCCGCCAATAAAACCGGCGACAAAAAAGGCCAGCAGTTTATATTTGATGACATTGATTCCCATGACTTCGGCGGAAATATCATTATCGCGAATCGCCACCCAAGCCCGGCCCACGCGCGTACGCACGAGATTAGCGATAATGATACAGGACAATATCACCAGGATAAGCATGAAAAAATAGACTTTATAATTATTGTCAATCACCCAAGGACCTATTTTCATCGTGCCGGGCGGAAGGGAAAAAGCTTGTCCGCGGCCACCGATCTGACTGACGTATTGGGTGATAACGAAATCAACGAGAATGAACTGGGCCGCCATGGTTGTCAGGATCAGGTAGAATCCCTTCACCCGGGCCGACGGCAGTCCGAACAAAACACTGAACAGGCCCGCCATGATTCCGGCGATAAAAATACTGACCGGATAGGCCAACCCGAGGTTAATCATAAACTCAGGCCAGGGAAACTCCAAAATTAGCAACGTACTGGTGTAAGCACCCACGGCAATAAAAGCGCCATGGCCGAGCGTCAACTGGCCGCAGTAACCGATCAGCAGTTGCACCCCCAAAGCGCCTAGGATCGTATAACCCACCATATTAAAAACACTGATCCAGTAATCACCGGCAAACATAGGGATAAAAACGAATAGAACCAGGAAAAGGGCAATCATCTTGCCTTTGATAAATTTTGTCTGAAACCATGCATGGTCTTCGGCATAGGTTTGGTGGTAATCACCGCAAGGAAGAAAAGTTGTTGACATAAATCCGACTCCGTTATATATAAATGGTTTTTAAATTTCTAAACGCGCTCAATACGCTCCCAACCCCATAATCCGTAAGGTTTAAAGAGCAAGAAAATCGCCATAAAAACAAACGGGGCAATATCTTTGACGGCTCCGGGAAAATAACGGTCCAGATAAACCCCGCTAAGGTTTTGTAAGACACCGATAGCGATACCGCCCACAATTGCACCGGGCACCGAATTCAGTCCGCCCAACACAACCGCCGGCAACACCAGCAGTCCGAGATAACCCACGGATATGTTCAGGCCGTTGATATTACCAAGCAACGTGCCGCCGACGCCGGCAGCCATAAAAGCGATGGCCCACGCCGCGGCATATACAAAACGGGCACTCACGCCGATAGACAAGGCCGCCATTTCATCATCGGCACAGGCCTGCATTGCCAGTCCCCAGCGTGTGTATTTAAAGAAACAGACAAAAATTACCAGCAAGACAATCGCTGCGACAAAGCTCCATAAATACACTTCTCCTATGATAATGGAGCCGAATTTAATCGGTTCAATTGAAAAGACAGGCGGGTTAAACACCTTTGTATCCGTACTCCAAATAAGTTCCACGCACCCTTTAAAAAAGAAGGACAGCCCCACAGTTACCATTATAACCGATAAAACCGGTTCACCGATCAGCTTATCCAAAAAAATCCGTTCCGTTAAAATTCCCAGGATAAAGCCAATAATTAATGAAAACAGAAGCGCCAGTAAAAAGGGAACGCCCATGCTGTAAAAGGTTAAGGAAACATACGCGCCAATAAGGGTCATTTCACCCATGGCCAAATTTAAAACGCCGGAGCATTTGTAGATCAGCACCCATCCCAACGCCACCAGCGCATAGATGCCGCCCACCATAATTCCTGTCACCAGCGTCATAGCAAATAGTTCCATTATGTTCTCCTCGAAAGTGTCAAGTTTAAAGTGTCAAGTTACAAGTTATCTCACATTGCAATGAAATCGTGTTGATTCACTAACTTTTCACTTTTTGGATGTGTAAATCGGTTTTGATATGTGCTTCACGTCCATCTTCATATTTAATCGTGGTGTCAATATGAACCGAATCCACATCACTGTATAGGGCATCCAGAATTTCCTTGTACCTTTTTTCCACAAAAGCGCGTCGCAGTTTACGAGTACGGGTGAGTTCGTCGTCATCCGCATCAAACTCCTTATATAAATTGACAAACTTGCCCACTTTGGCGGAATCGGGGAGATCCTGATTGGCTGTTTGAATCTGTTTACCCACCAAATCATAAACTTCCGGTTTTTGGGAAAGCTCTGTATAGCTGGTGTAATTCAGTTTGTTTTCATCTGCCCATTTGCCCACCACGGCATAATCGATGCACAAGACTGCGGTGACATAGTCCAAATTATCACCGACCACCCAGGCATCTTTCACATACGGACTGAATTTCAGACGCGTTTCAAGATATTGGGGCGAGAACGGACGCCCATCTCGCAACGTAAAAACATCTTTGGTGCGGTCGAACACCACCAAGTGACCGTCATCATCAATAAAGCCTTTATCATCCGAATAGAGCCATCCGTCTTTAAGCGCTTCGGCAGTGGCTTCGGGATTTTTATAATATCCCAGGAAGACCGACGAACTTTTCGTGATAATCTCGCCATCATCGGTTATTTTGATTTCAGTGCCCGGAATCGGATGGCCAACGGTGTCAAATTTGATATCGCCACTGCGATGAACCACGGATATGCCGGCAACTTCGGTTTGCCCGTAAATTTGTTTAAGATTTACGCCCAGCGCATGAAAAAAGCGAAAATGATCCGGCCCCATGGCCGCGCCGCCAGTGTAAGCATTGCGCACCCGCGACAGCCCCAGATGATCTTTTAATTTTTTTTGGACGGTAATGAGAGCTAACCATTCCAAAAAGCACCAGTAGAAAGGCACCGGTTTTTTATCGAATTTCAGATTGGCCACATGATAGCCGATTTTGGTGGCAAGCTCATACATTTTACGCTTGATCCAGGTGGCGTCAAGGTATTTCACCTGCACCGAGCGAGTCATC
The DNA here is from genome assembly GCA_029940345.1 of Desulfobacterales bacterium. Classification (GTDB taxonomy): domain Bacteria; phylum Desulfobacterota; class Desulfobacteria; order Desulfobacterales; family JAUCGF01; genus JAUCGF01. Next base: position 2,724 of record JAOZRC010000194.1, on the reverse strand, counting down.
TCTTCATACATACGCGGCGGGGCGAACATGACATGCGGGCCAATTTCCCTGATGTTTTCCTTAGCCGTTTCAGGGCTTTCGGGAAAATTCAACGTATAGCCAATCTGGAGACCGCATGAAATGGACATCATCTGTTCGCCGATCCAGGCATAAGGCAGATATGACACATAGTCATCCGTTTCCTTGCACGGGTCCACCGTCATCAGATGCTGCCCCATGGTAAGCATGTTGTTATGGGACAACAGCGCGCCTTTGGGAAGCGAGGTGGTACCGGACGTATAAAACAGGAGGGCGACATCTTCGCCTTTAGCAGCGTTAATGTTTTCCTCGAACCGCCCCGGATTCTTTTTTTCCAGTTCACGCCCTAACTGTTGAACCTCTTTCAGGCTGATCAGGCAATCCTGATCATAATTGCGCATTCCCTTGGGGTCATCCCAGATAATCTTTTTTAATTTGGGGCACTCGTTAATAATACTAAGCGCCTTGTCGACCTCCTCCTGCCCCTCGCCAAATAAAAATTTGGTGTCAGAATGGTCAAGGATATATTTGACCTCTTCGATCAGGCAGTCCTGGAACAGCCATACGCCCACGCCGCCGGCGCAAAGGGCGGCCATCTCGGCCCACAGACCTTCCGGCCGATTATCGCCAATCATGGAAACTTTGTCCCCGGGTTGCAGGCCGAGACTGATAAGCCCTAATGAAATATATTTCACATTGTTTAAATAGTCCTGCCAGGTAATGGGACACCAGATACCGAACTCTTTTTCCCGCATGGCCACCCGGTCACCGTAAACGCCGGCTTTTTCCAAAAACAGCTTAGGAATCGTCAGATCATCGGAAATTTCGGTAACAGGGGCGTCCTTCCTATCTTCTTGTCGCATATAAATCCTCTTCCCCCAGATATGCTTTAATCACTTCGGGATTATCCTGAACCTCTTTGGGTGTGCCGTCTATAATCGTATTGCCGAAATTCAGCACAAACACATGATCGGAAAGGTCCATGACCACGCCCATATCATGCTCCACCAAGAGACAGGTGACTTTCCAGCGCTTCTCTTCATTGACATCTAAAATGAAGCGCGCCATATCCTCCACTTCTTCGAGGTTTAAACCGGCCAAAGGCTCATCCAGAATCAGCAGATCCGGTTCCAGCGCCAGGGCGCGTCCCAGTTCCACCCGTTTTTGCAACCCGTAGGGAAGCATCCCCACCGGATGATCGCGAATCGATTCGATCTCTAGCAGATCAATAATTTCTTCTTCGATAAACGTGCGGTGCTTAATCTCTTCACGGCGGGTTTTACCAGCATAAACAGATCCGCTGAAAATGCCCGATGTATAGTGGGTGTGGCGGCCCAAACGGATATTGTCCAAAACCGTCATGCCACCGAACACCTCAACCTTCTGGAAAGTGCGGGCCATACCCATCTTCGCGCGTTGATACGGCCTGATGCGGTTAATTCTCTTACCTTTAAAAAAAATATCGCCCTTTTGCGGGCGATACAGACCGTTAATGATGTTCATCATCACGGTTTTACCGGCGCCATTCGGTCCGATGACGGAATGAATCTCGCCTTTGCGGATTTTAAGATTAACGCCTGTCAACGCACAAACTTTACCGAAATACATCTCAACATCTCTTAATTCCAGCAGAATCTCTTCTTCCGTTTGCTCCTTGAGCTTGTTCGTATCGCTAACCAAAATTTAAATCTCCCTTCACACACCCTCTATACATAGCCCTAAATCAACTTTGTTTATCTGTATTTAATTAAGTGTCACCATGCGAATCAGAGTTTGATTATCATTTAGGCCCCTGCGGTGAACTATTCATTAAAAATTCAGTTTATGACGATGCTAAGTATAGTCTCTTGGCTTTGTTCTCTGAACATCATTCATAACGTAAATGCCCATATATTTGATATTTCAGGTTTAGTCAAGAAAAAATTGGCGTTTTGCCACTGATTATGGGTCAAAACCACAAAACTACAAAACCACAATCCGTTTGATCGTACTCACCACATCTTCGGGTTGATCTATGATTTGGATGATATCAAGATCAGCGAGTGAAATCAGCTTTTCGGATAGCAAACGGTCCTGAATCCATTTTACGAGTCCGGACCAATGCTTTGTATCGCAAAGAATAATGGGAAACTTGCGAATACGGAGGGTTTGAATCAGCGTGATCGCTTCAAACAGTTCATCCAGCGTGCCAAATCCGCCCGGCATAACCACGTAAGCGGAGGCATATTTGACAAACATCACTTTGCGGATGAAAAAATAATTGAAGTCAAGTTGGATATTGGCGTACGGATTGGGTTTCTGCTCCATGGGAAGGTTGATATTGAGTCCGACAGAAGCGCCGCCGGCATCCGCAGCCCCTTTGTTGGCCGCTTCCATGACACCGCCGCCACCGCCCGTGATAACTGCAAAGTTGTTTTTGGCAAACTGTGCGGCAATCTGTTCGGTTTTTTTATAAACAGGATTGTCAGGGGTGATTCGGGCCGAGCCAAAAAAACTGACAGCGGGACCGATTTCATGGAGCGCTTCCACGCCGGTAACAAATTCACCCATTATTTTAAACAACCGCCATGATTCTTCAATCTTAAATTCGTCGATAATATATTGTTTTTCTTTTGTCATTAAACACCCACTTTATCTTAAATTCCAAATTAGGCTACCAGCATAAGCTGGGACACTAAATGCAGTCGTAGGTTGGGTTGAGGAACG
>JAOZRC010000870.1 GCA_029940345.1 Desulfobacterales bacterium | reverse complement strand
TAACCACACAGGTTGAAAATTTTTAGTGAGTTATGTAAGTTTGTTTGATTTTCTCAAACAGCCCTTTCTGTTTCGCACGGTCATACGCTTCCTGAAGCCGTTGAAGCATGTCTGCTGACACTGACTTTTTGGAGAATCCGAAATTCACCCAGTCCTGATTAATTTTTAGTGGATGAACGGTAAAATTTTGATACAAAGGTTCGGTCTTGAATCTGTAGAACACATTATACCCATAACCCAAAAAGCCGCTTAGTCGATTTTTATCCAATTTATTTTCGTTTGTAGCCATGTCATTAACGATATCAAGGTTTTTCCCGAACGCTTCATCTGTCGCTCTTTTTTCCTCAAATGCTTTGCCGTAAACCTTTCCTCTTTCGATGCCGACAGGCTTTGATAATTTTTTAATATCCTCCAAGCCAGTCAGACTGAAATCTGAATCTTTACGAACAACTAAAATTACAGTCTCATCCAGTTGCGGTCCGATAAAATGGATAAATGCTTTCCTTTCTTCTGTGGCGGTCAGGTTCAGCATCATGTCAGTTTTTCCTTCTTTCAAATACATGAGCGCTCTTTTAAATGGCAGCGGCTTGTAAGTCGCTTTGCAGCCCGCTTCCTGCAAAAGTGCGTCAGCAAGTTCAATTGATAATCCGGACCAATTCGCGCCTTTCTCCTTCATAAAAAAGGGAGGATAGGGTTTTTCGGGAACCCTGACTGTCAGTTCACAGGGGAAACCGATACTAACAGTACAGAATACAAGCATAATGGCTATTACAGCGACTTTTTTCATCATACCTCCTTTTTAAAGAGTGCAAAGTTATAAGTTTAAAGTTTTCAACTATTCCATAACATAATGAAATAATTGAAATTTAAAAAACGAATGGCATGTTTTCAATGCTAATGATTTCAGTTAAATGCTTTGAAGCTCGGATTCCTGAGACTCCGCGCTTATTTCGTCCCGAATATTTTATCTCCGGCATCCCCCAAACCGGGCAAGATGTAACCGATATCATTAAGTTTTTCATCAATAGCAGCCACATAAATGTCAACATCCGGGTGCAATTTTTCAACACTTTCAATACCTTCCGGCGCGGCAACCAGGAAAATACCACGAATTCGAGTACAACCGGATTCTTTAATAAGGTCGATGGTGGCATTGAGAGTTCCACCTGTGGCTAGCATCGGATCTAGTATCAGGGCGGTTCGCTCCTCCATTTTACTGGTTGTTTTCACATAATATTTAACCGGTTTCAGGGTTTCCTCATTCCGGTAGAATCCGACAACGCTCACCCTGGCAGAGGGAATCAGATCCAATACGCCATCCATCATACCGAGTCCGGCGCGCAGGATCGGTACAACGGTGATTTTCTTGCCTTTAATTTTTTCCACATCCACAGGACCAGCCCATCCCTGGATTGTTTTCTTCTCTGTTTCCAGGTCCTTGGTCGCCTCATACGTTAAAAGACGCGCTATTTCAGAAGCTAACTCTCTGAAATCCTTTGTAGAAATAGTATCTTTACGCAGCAGTCCCAGTTTATGTTTGACAAGCGGATGTTTAACTAAAAATACAGGCACAGTATTATCTCCTTTAGAATCAGGGACGAAATAACTTCCCCATTTTAGAAAAAAAGTGCAAACTTAAGCTTGCGCCAGTAACGCCGTAAACTGAAGCTTGCACTCTGATTTAGATTTATCAACCGACTTCCGGACGCGGATAAAGCCCGCTTCTTTCCACAATTTCGGGAACTTTCTCTTCCCATTCAATGGCCATGATATGAAAACCGCGGATTCCTTCCACCTCTTTTAATCTTTGGATAGATTCCACACAGACATCAATTCCTTCTTGAGCCTGTTTTTCTTTGGGCGTATCAGCGAGACGTTTAATCAATTCGTCAGGAACATCCATACCGGGCACACGCTTTTTCATATACCGGGCCATGCCGGCGGATTTCATCGGCGTCAGGCCTGCCAGGATGCTCACTTTTTCGAGCAATCCGCGCTCGCGCGCCAAACGCATCCATTCTTCAAATTTATCAAGGTTGTAGATACACTGGGTTTGGATAAATTCGGCGCCGGCCGCAATTTTTTTAGCAAGACGCGGCACCCGAATTTCAAACGGGTCAGCAAACGGATTGGCGGCCGCACCGGCAAACATCAGGGGCGGACGTTTAATTTCATCACCCCCTAAAAACTTGCCTTCATCGCGCATGTGGCGCACGGTTTGAAGCAACTGCATCGAGTCGATATCATGGACGTTTTGCCCCTGAGGACAATCGCCAAAACTTTGATGGTCACCGGAAAGACATAGAATGTTATGAATATCAAACGAAGCGG
>JAOZRC010000869.1 GCA_029940345.1 Desulfobacterales bacterium | reverse complement strand
GGTAGGGAGGCAATTTTTGTGCCAGAACAAACCAAAATCTGACAACTATACTTGGACATGTCAAGGAGAGTTCACTTACACAGGAGTCTTATAATTATAGTAAATGCGAGGAAAATAGCAGAACCTACCAAACCGACTTAAGCATTCCCTGGGGACGCCATATCAAAACAATCGCTACGGCGATATACGGAAACAGGATCGAAAATTGAGGCCAGAACAAAACGCCGTAGGATTGGGTCAGCCCAAAAATGAGGGAACCTGCCATAGCGCCCCACATATTGCCCAGTCCGCCGATGGTAACGATCAGAAACGCCTCGATAATAATGTCATGATCCATTCCCAGGGTGACGCTTACGGTGGGTGCGACCAGCGCCCCGCCGAGGCCGGCCAGGAAACATCCCAGGACAAATGCAAAGGCGAACACCCAACTGACATTGATGCCGATGGCCCCCACCATTTCCCGGTCCACGGCCGCCGCACGGGCAATTATTCCCATTTTGGTTTTGTTAGAAAAAAGCCATAAACCGACAGCGACAAGCGGGCCGACAATCAAAAGAAACAGGTTGTAACGGGGAAATGGGGAACCCAAGATCGGTATGGACCCCTGGAGAAATTCAGGGGCCATGATAGAGCGGTAATCGGCCCCCCAAACGATTTTCGCCAGGTCCCCCAGGATCAGCATCAACGCAAATGTGAATAACAGCAACATGAGGTGTTCCCGTTCGTAAAGATGGCAGAACAGCATTCGTTCAGCAATCAGACTCACCAGAGCGACCACGAAAGGCGCCAAAAATAGCGCCAGCCAAAATCCGGTCGATCCGCCGCCGAAAGCTTGCGCGATACTATGCGCCGCAAAAGCGCCGATCATGTACAATGAGCCGTGAGCGATGTTGGGCACGCGCAACACCCCCAAAACCAAACTCAGACCGGAGGAAACGATGAATAGAATCATCGCCCGGCTCAAGCCCACCAGGAAATGGATTCCCAACGCCGCCATCATCACATCTTGCCCGCTATCCATTATTTGGCGCGCTCCTTTTTAATCTCATCACAAGACGGCATCACATCATCACCGCTTAAAGTGACAATATCGGACGAGATAATATAATTTTTATCCGCCGCCTTTTTGGTCACACCCAGATACATCGGCAGTACGACTTGATGGTCACAAGCACGCATTTCCAATTCGCCGGCCGGACTTGGGATTTTCATGCCTTCCATCGCATCAATAAACTTTTCGGTGTCATGTGAACCGGCCTTTTCATACGCAGCCGCAATAAATTTAGCGGTGATATAACCATGAAACGCTGGAAAACCGGGCATAGAGCCATAAGCGGCCTGGAACTTTTTTACAAATTCCTGGTTAGCAGGTGTGTCCGGATAATAAAAATGATAATCAATGGTACCCATTACACCTTCAGGAGCTTCGCTTCCGAGGGGTTTGAGAACGGCATGATCCGTTGCCGAATGAATCCATATAGGAACTTTTTTGGCCATACCGGTGGCCTTAACCGCTTTCATGATGTTGGTCATGCTGCGACCGCCGGTGCAGAAAATGACGGCATCCGGTTTGGCCGCCAGGATAGACGTAATGTAAGGGATCAGATCCGGCTCTCCCGGTTTCCACCATGATTCGCCGATTTTTTTAACATCGGGTTTCGCCTTGGACAGATTGCGCCAAGCTGCATTGCCAATAGCATGGCCGTATTCGTAGTCATCCCCGGCCACCCAGTATTTGATGTATGGTTTTTTAGACAGGGCGACGCCGCCTGCTTTCCCCGCCATAGCGGTGTTTTCACCACATGAAAATACATAGCGATGGCCTTTGGCGCCGGTGATTTTTTCACTTTTGGATATCCAGGTGATCAGCGGCCGCTTTTCATTTTTGGCATAATCAGACACCGCCAAAGCGACGCTGCTGCTGATGGTTCCCACAAGAATATCAACATCTTGACGCATTACCAGCTCTTTGGCCATGCCCAGACCGATATCCACTTTAAATTTGGTGTCACGTTTCATAAATTCGATTTTGCCGCCCAGAACGCCTTTTTGGTTTATTTCGTCCACGGCCAGCTTGAACCCGTTAAGGGCGTCTTTGCCGTAAACCGCAGCTGGTCCGCTATAACAGTCGATAACGCCAACCTTGATATTGCGTGCTTCGGCCTGAACTGGCGATAGAACTGTTAAAAAAACGAAAAGCCCGACAAATACCCCTATGCCTGGCGTCAACAACCATTGTTTCCGAACCGAAAATCTTGCCTTTTTCATCCTAAACCTCCTTTGTTTGTTGGTAGTTAAAGCTAAAAGTGCTTAAAGTTGCGAAATTGAAAAG
>JAOZRC010000868.1 GCA_029940345.1 Desulfobacterales bacterium | reverse complement strand
AGTGTTCCGTAGGCCAGGTAAGGAATTATTTTTGAAACTTCTTTTTTATCCTTTTTTTCAGGCGCCAGACCAGACTCCTGATCAGATTCCTGATCAGATTCCAGGGTGGTGTGCGAATCCGCTATATCCACAGACTTTTCTAAAAGAGGCGTCTCTTCGAAAATTTCTACGGGTGTTCGAAGGATATATTTCAAAGAAAGCGTTACCAGGACAATACCACTAAATCCGAAGAGCAAAAGGCCCATGGAGGCTGCCCTGGGAACACCCTCTAGAACAGCGCCCGTTCCCCACGCCATACTGAACAGGATTAAAATAAGTCCCATGATCAATCCGGACCAGGAGAGCCAGTTCCACTGGTATCTTTCAGACAATTTCCATAAAAAAATGGCACATCCCGCTGTCAATGCGCCTGATATGCACCAGCACAAATCCATCATACCTCTTTCCCCATTTTCCAAAATTTTCGAGCTTTATCAGGGTTGCCCACTTCTCCATACCCAAACAGGATATCCATTTCCCTCATAAAGGCATGCACCGCGCCGGGTGCGATGACGTTTTGGGCATCAACAAGCCGGTGATGCCAGAAATCGGGTTTGTTGTAAGGGCATGCTGCAATGCAATTACCGCAGGAGCCGTCGTTGTCTATCCAGAATTTGGCGCATTTTTTGGCATCATTATGGAATTTTAAAATACCATGCGATGCATTCCAGATATAATCAGGGTCTTTTGAATATTCAGGTCCCCAGGTGGGATCATCATGCGTAATCGCCTGGGAAGGACATGACACCGCACACCGTTTGCAGTTTTTACAGAAACTGGCCACTCCGAAGGTTCGCGGTTTGTCATACGCCACATCTTCCAGATCCGTATACACTTTGCTCATACGAACCCGGGGTCCGAATTTCGGCGTTATAATCTGACCATTACGCCCACCCTCCCCCAGACCAGCGGCAGCGGCATAAGGTGCGTTGATTCCCAGATCATTCATGGAGGCAACGGCCTGATAACCCAGTTGTTGAAGAAAAACGGTAATCTGCCCGGCAATTTTTATGGCATTGGCATAGGCATTCCCCACGGTCGCATCCATCAACCAGGAAGGCGCCGTGGCCATGGTGTGGAAATCCATTTCGGTCATAATAACGATGACTGTTTTGGGTTTGAAGGGAAAATCCTTTTCCCAGTAAAGCTCTTTCTCTTTAGAGGCATCGTACATGGGATCATAATCCCAGCGTTTGTCCTGTTGGGTGATGCCGCAACGCAAGGCGCCAAAAACTCTGGCAGCACTTTTGATTCTCAGGTTGGCATCGGCAGGCGAGTCAAATGAATATTTTTCCTTTACCAGCATATCCTGCTGCCATGAGGAAACTCCGCTATCAGGCGCCTCCATGCTGCCTCCGCCAAGCTGCTGCCTGGCACTGGAAAAACCCGCCACAGCCACAGCTCTGTCAAGCTGGCCATAACCCGGAGCATCCCGAAAGGGACCGGTCATAAATTTCTGTCGGGTTTCATAAAAATGAAACGGCTTGAATCCTTTGGGATTCTCTTTTTTAAGCTGTTCATTAAAACTTTTATTGCGTTCGGGATGTTTGTCATTCAGTTTTTTACTGCCACAAAAGATATTAACCTGGTTTCTCTGGTCAATGGGTTTGAACGTTTCCTTTACGGATAATGGAAACGCTTCATGAGGAATTCCCTCCATCCGCTTTAGGATTATGGCGCCTCCTAATCCTGCGGCAACTACACCTGCTCCCGCCAATCCCACTTTGAGGAAGTTACGCCTACCCGAATTGTCAGCTTTATTTGCGCTATCAGATTCAGAACTCATTAAAAATCTCCCTGATAATAATAACACACGAACTGCATGCGCTACAGATTGTTAAATTATTTGTTTTCTTTGGCGAACCGGAATGTGATTGAAAGGATGACGATCCCACCCATACCGAAAACAAGCAGACCCATACCGGCAGCACGGGGTACACCCTCCAGAACAGCCCCCACAGCCCAGGCAAGACTGAAGAAAACCGAGCCGATACCGGATATTATTCCCATCAACACATAATTATTCCACTGGTATATTTTCCGGTATTTGATAATCAGATATCCGGCAGCCACAGTTAAAAATCCTAAAATAAACCAAGTTAATCCCATCATAAATCACCATCCGTACCTATTACATTTTTATCAAACTACTTGCTAACTACGACACTGCAAGTTTCCCAGCATAACTCTGACCGGGTTTGCAACCCGGCGACATTGGGCGGTGGGTTACAAACCCACCACGAGCAGTGCGGGAAATACCCGAAAACTTTTGGCCGAGTACTTAAATGGAAAAT
>JAOZRC010000193.1:7273-8751 GCA_029940345.1 Desulfobacterales bacterium | reverse complement strand
ACCAACGCGTTTTGCTGTAAAATTTCACGGCTGACATTCAGGTCTAAATCAGGCGCATCCACCACGCCTTTAACAAAACTGAGATATTCCGGCATCAGGTCTTTGCAATCATCCATAATAAATACGCGTCGTGAATACAAATGGATACCATGTTTACGATCCGTCTGAAACATATCAAACGGCGCTTTGGAAGGTATATACAACAAGGCGGTGTATTCGGTGACGCCTTCAAATTTGTTGTGTAGGTGCGCTAAAGGCGGATTCCAGTCATGACTGATGTGCTGATAAAATTCTTTGTGTTCATCTTCCGTGATATCCTTTTTATCTTTGGCCCAGATCGCCTTCATAGAGTTCAAAGTTTCTTCTTTGATCACTTTGCGCGTCGTCTCACCCACCGGTTTGTCATCTTTGTCACGAATGAGTTCATTATCCGGAATCGGTTCATCTTTTTCCACATCCATAACGATGGGATAGGAAACAAAATCGGAATGCTGCCCGATGATTTGGCGAATCGTCCATTCATCCGTATAGTCTTTTTCATCCTTACCCTGCTTTTTTAAATGCAGAAGAATACGGGTGCCACGGCTGTCTGTATCAGTTTCTTCGATGGTGTAGGAACCATCGCCCGCAGATTCCCATTTCACCGTTTTATCGGAACCTGCCGCGCGTGTGGTTAATGTGATTTTGTCAGCAACCATAAAAGCGCTGTAAAAGCCAATGCCAAATTGACCGATTAATTCGGTGGATAGTGTATCCTCTTTTTTGGACTGCTCAAGCGCCTCCATGAAAGCGGTGGTTCCGCTTTGAGCGATTGTGCCGATATTTTCCACCACTTCATCATACGTCATCCCGATTCCGTTATCAATGACCTCAAGGGTACGGGCGATGCCATCACGTTTGATTTGAATTTTAAACTCCGTATCATCACCCAGAATGTCGTTATCTGTTTGTGACTTATAACGGAGCTTATCAATGGCGTCAGACGCATTGGAAATCAATTCTCTTAGAAAAATATCCTGATTGGAATACATGGAATTGATAATCAGGTTCAGCAATTGTTGGACTTCGGTTTTAAACTCATGAGTTTCTTTTTTAGTTTCCATAACGACTCCCTAAATAATTAGAAAAAATAAGTATATACAGTTTTGTTTGTTCACCTGTAATCGACAATATTTCTAATAAAATGGTGTTCAATTTTAAATTGTCAAGTGCGGATGAAAACTGCGATCTAAAATGAAATATTCCATACAAGCTCCGTGGGAGTGGCATGTTTGTAGCACAATCGGCCTAAATTCCGTCAAAGTCCCATCGGGACGGCATGTTGGTAGTACAATTGACTAAATTCCGACAGAGTCCCATCGGGACGGCATGTTGGTAGTACAATTGACTAAATTCCGACAGAGTCCCATCGGGACGGCATGTTGGTAGTACAATTGACTAAATTCCGACAGAGTCCCATCGGGACGGCATGTTGGTAG
>JAOZRC010000193.1:0-7173 GCA_029940345.1 Desulfobacterales bacterium | reverse complement strand
ACAATTGACTAAATTCCGACAGAGTCCCATCGGGACGGCATGTTGGTAGGAAGCAACATAACAGAATATGCGCAATTACAGTACAAATATGCCGACCTGATGCGACTTTGAATGAAGTGCACAGGTCGAAAAGAATCATTCCCTTCAAAACAAAGTGCCCTGGGAAAACATTTTTACGCCCAATGAGTCATATAATCGCATAAATTTTTCAAGTTCTTTGTTTGCCATCAGCTTGACGATGCGAGCGTGAAAATCACCGAACCCGGCGGCCGACGGTCTCAGCGATGCATGCACCAAGGTTTGAATCACATCATACGATTCGGATGGCAGATGCACGGCTTTAAATAGTCGCCGGGTATACGCATCAACCACAAAAATCGGTCGGTTGAAAGCGTAGCATAGGATCGAATCCGCGGTTTCAGGCCCCACACCGTTCCAGGCAAGCAGCAATTTGCGTAGTTTGGGAGTCGAATACGGCCGCAGTGCCGCGATACCGCCGGCAGTTAAGATCGAATGGGCAATGCCGCGCAAATATTTCGCTTTTTGATTAAAATAACGGGCTGGCGTAATCGCGGTCTCCAGGTGTTCATCGCTAGCGGCAAGAGTGGCGGAGTCCATTAAACGCTTTGTGGTCAAATTGACGATCGCCTTCTCCGCGCCTGTCCAGGATGTGTTCTGCGTCAGGATGGCACCCACAATAATTTCAAAACATGCTTTATCCGTTACTATGCGGCCTTCACGTCCCGGATAGTAAACCGGCGGTTGGCCGGGTGTAAGGGTGGTTGGCCACCAGCCTTGAGGACCGTACATGTTTATAAGGATTTGATTCGTGATATTAACTTTTTGATTGGTATTCATTTTTTTTTGATTCGGTAGCAATTGATACTGTTATTGATGCAGGTTTTGAATACGCTCAACCTATAGACTATGAATCTTGCTTTCCTTTAATTGTCTGAATCAGAATTTACCGAATTTTAGAATTGGCAGAATTCTGTTCATTCTTGAATTCTGAAAATTCTGATTCAGACTTGTATCAAATTCCGCAATATATTATGTCCGGCAATTTTTATTGTAATCGATTTTGAATAAACTTGGTTGCGTTCCTCAATCCCACCTGCGAGCGATGAATTTGTCTTATTTTCATTGTCTGAATCAGAATTTACCGAATTTTAGAATTAGCAGAATTCTATTTATTCTGATTCAGACTTTTTAAAATTACGTAAAATATATGGTCGGTTACTCATATTGGATTCGAAAGTCGCAAATCGCACTAAAACAACAGGATCAGAAATATGAAACATTTGCCTGACAGTGCGGGGTTGCTTTACAACCAAACATATATTTATATACCTTTTGAATCAGGGACACAACGAAATTTAAGATTTAATGCCGTGAAACGGCAATGTGATACAGTTTAACCCCAAGGAAAGCAGCTATCCAAATGCGCTCCGATGGAGCGCGGTAAACTGGTAAACTGGTTTTTATCAGACCCGTGAGACCGGTCTGCAAGGAACATCTTATGAATAAGACCATATTATTTCTGGCGGCCAATCCATCAGACACCACCCGTTTGCGTTTAGATAAGGAGATGAGTGAAATCAAATCCGGCTTGAAGCGGGCTGCTGAAAAATTTGCTGTTCACCAACAAGAGGCGTGTCGCCCCAAGGATGTACGCCGTGCTATGCTTGAGGCAAAACCCGGTATCGTTCATTTTTGCGGACATGGTGAAGGTGAGGGCGGCATCGCTTTTGAAAACGAAAATGGCGATACCGCTTGGGTTAGCACGGCAAGCCTGGCCGGATTTTTTAAACTGTTTGCCGAACATGTTGGCTGTGTGGTGCTGAATGCCTGCTATTCGGAAGTTCAGGCCGAAGCCATTGCCCAGCATGTTGACTACGTGATCGGCATGAATAATGCGATTCATGATAAAGCGGCCATTAAATTCGCGGTGGCTTTTTACGATCTTTGCATTCTTCATAAAAGAGTGAAAGTAATTTACACTTTTTCAACCTGTGCGGTTGCTATCAGACGTAGGGTGGGTGTAGCGTAGCGAAACCCACCAAATCCTTATAAAACGGTGGGTTTCGCTGCGCTGCACCCACCCTACATCACAGATTTTGCGTAAGATATTTATTGAAAATTACCTAACCTCACAGGTCGAAATTTTTCAAAAAGGCTCTGAGATTGTAAACTGTAAAACGAAAAGTGTCATATAATGAATCCAAAAAACAAAAAAAAGCAATCTGAAAAGCGGCTGGCAGGATTACTATTCCTTCTAATTTTGTTCATCAACGCCTGCGCGGGCGCACCGCAAGATAAATCGTCTTATCACTTAACGATCATTGGGACAGCGGATTTGCAAGGCGCGCTCGAACCTGTTAAAATAGCGCCGAATCAGGACACCGCTTCCAAAACATCCTCGCTTGTTGGCGGCATTGCGCGGTTGGCCGCAATGATCAAAGCTGTCAAGGCTGAAACCGATGGCCCTGTTGCGGTCATATCCTCGGGTGACGACCTGATGAACCGTTATTTCCACACGTTTAAGGGCAAGGCCATTTTTCAACTCATGTGGGAAGCGGGGTATGAAATTTATGCCTTTGGCAATCATGAATTTGATAAAGGGCCGCAGGTTCTGGCTGAAGCGCTCCGCAAGACGCAGTGGCAATCTTTATGCACTGATTTGAATGTTGAAAACACTCCGCTGGAAGGTCTGTGCCGGCCCTGGCTGATCAAGAATTATGGTGGTCTCAAAGCAGGCTTTTTTTCGCTGATGACCGAAGATTTTCCTTTTGTCACCAGCGGCCGGGAAGTAAAATTGGCCAGGCAAAACATTGCAGCGGCGCAATGGGCGGTCTCCCAGTTGCAAGCGCGTGACGTACAGCTCATAGTCGCTCTGACCCATATCGGGTTTGAAAATGATCAGCGGTTGGCTCAGGCGGTTAAAGGCATTGATATCATTTTCGGGGGCCATTCCCATGATTATACCCCGAAGATAGCTAAAGTCGGTCAAACTGTCATTGTCAATGGCGGTGAAAAAGGCGCCCATCTGGTGCGCCTTGATCTTCCTTTTAAAGTTAACGGTGCATTTGATCGCGATGGGGTGCGCTATACCCTGCTCCCCGTAACAGCCACTGTCACTCCTGACCAGGAAATTGAGGCACGTCTTAAGGCGTATCAAAAATTTTTTCCTGCTGAAATTGTTCTCGGTCAAACGGAGACGGAATGGAACCTTACCAAAGATGCGGTGCGAAGAGGTGAAGCCACAGTCTGTAATCTTGTGAATGATCTGATGCGTACGAAATTTAACGCTGATATTGTGCTGAATAATGCCGGCGCTTTCAGAGGCGCAAGAAAGTATCCGCCGGGCTCGGTGACCGATAAGATGCTCCAAGAGATCGACGAATTCAGTAATTATGCCTATATGCTGGATATTGAGGGACGCCATCTCAAAGCCATCCTGGAAAGAAGCGCCGCCAGTTTTGATGAAGGCGGCTTTTTACATCCGGCGGGAATCCGTTATACGGTCGATTTGAGTCAGACCGCCCAAAAGATAGATAAGAATGCCTCCAAGGAGCTGAACGTCACTCGCCCGGGCAATCGTGTCAGCGCTATTCGTATTCAGGACGCCAATGGGCAATGGCAGCCGTTGGAAGCGGATAAAATGTACCGGGTTTTGAGTAACAGTTACTTAGTCAATCAACAGGGGGACGGCTATTTTTGGTTCAAACGCTATGGCCGCAACCTTAAAAATACGTATTCCACCTTTTATTCCATCCTGGCTGAATATATCGGTAACCAAGGCGTGTTAAACCCAGGACAGCCAGACCAAAGGATAATCGTAATAGAAAAATAATTTTTTGCGGTTGCAGTAAATTATATGAATACAATTGAGAAAGAATATACGAAAAGCGGCATCCTTATATAAGGCTAAAGTAGTTTACATTTTTCAGCTTTTAAACGGTGCGCAAAGTTATTGTAATCTTTCCCAATGTACGGTTGCAATATGCCACAGCCAGTGAATGGGAAAGATTGCAATAACTTTGAACACCCTACATTCGACCTCGGCGGAGATCGAATCAACAGATTATGTCGTTATTCCCCTGGGGGCTGATCTTTTTTCTCTCCAGGGTTTAAAGAACCTTGGCCCTACTTTGGTTAGTTGGCAGAATCTTTGGAAGAAACGGCTTGATAACTGGCGTAACAGTTCAGAAGCGAATTCCTTTTCCGAGTTCCAATTGCCCCAACTCAAACGATTGGGATGGCACATACAGGAAAAGCTAAATGCAAATGGGCGGAAAATATAGCTCGCCACTTAGATTTGGAGGCGAATCAATCAAGAAGCTTTCAGGTATTCCGTGATAGTATCAGGAACCTGGCAGGGATAGAAGAGATATGATGAACGCTAATTAATACAAATTGGGAATGGGTAAGCTATTTTGTCCTCATTTCTAATCTTTACCGATCTGTTTTTCAATAGCATCCGCCAGATCATCTCTTCCCTGTTCTTTTAGCAGCGGAACCATGGGTTTGTAAAATGGCGGACGCTTCCTGATGGTGATATCAAACTGTGAAATATGTTCCGGTGTGATTTCATCTTCAACAAATGCATCAGTTTTATGCAAAAGCCCAAGAGCAGTCAACTCGGTCATGGTTCTGACACATTTTTCACATTTACCGCAGTTCAGGCGGTCGGGCGTATTGGCAAGGCACACCCTGAAATTTTGAAAGGCCGCATCCCATTGGGAAACGATTTTGATTTTTGCCAGCCTGGAAAGTTCGTAATCCCGATGTCTGATCCGCATGTTGTAGCTTGAATATTCCGGATCGAGAAGCGGGTGGGAACCGCATGGATGAAGATTGGGAATGTCATAGGAAGAGCCGATAAAGACCATATTGAGCCGTTTGGAAAAAGAGTGGGCGATAGCGGCCAGAACCGCGCCGAAAAAACTGTCAAGCCATAACTCCCTTTTATCACAAAGATGCCTGATATTGGTATATACCGGTATTAATTTGACTTTGGCATCATCCGTAATATTCAGAATTGCTTTTTGAGCCCTTTCAAACACATGGTATTTCATGCCTCGTTCAATCACACCGCCGATATCAAACCCGTGAAGGAAAAAGCTGTCCTTTACATATCCGGGGTGTGTCTTGGGGTAATTGAGACGATTCAAACGCAAAGCGGCAAGCGAATCCATGCCGCCGGACATGAACATGCCGGTCCTGGGTTTATCTAAAAGCTTTGCTTCAGATGATGTCCGGGCCTCAATTTTTAAAGGCCGGTACTGTCCGCCGGTCCAGTCCTTTAATATATGCATGGCTGTTTCAAGGCCTTCTTTTAAAAAAGGACAGATATCTTCATCAATGAAGATTCTTTTTTCACCCAGATGAATGGCGGGTAAAAGGCATCCCACTAAAAACGCATGGGGATTGGCAAAAAAACCATCAGCATATTCTTCAGATGTTTTAATGAAAACCTGTTTTTCAGGGTTCGGGCCGTCTTCAAACTGAACCCGCGTACTGGCACGGATATGATCACTGTCTTTGGTGAGGGTGAAGTCAGATATTTTCATCGGTTTTACAAATCCGTTTATTAATGATACGTTGCAGTTACATAATCAATCATCTGTTTTGCAATATCAAGCCCTGTGGCAGCTTCAAGGCCCTTAAAGCCGGGAGAATAATTGACCTCAATCACTTTGGGATCACAATCATTTTCCACAATCAGATCAACTCCGGCTATTTCAAGATGGCAGGCTCTTGCTGACGCAACTGCCATTTTAATTTGTTCTTCCGAAGGCAGAGTTACCCTGGCCCGGGCGTTTTGATGGATATTGGCTCTGAATTCATCATTAAGGGGTTTAAGCTGCATGGCTCCGGCCACCTTGTCGCCAATTACAAGAAGCCTTACATCAACCCGATTTTCAGGAGCAAAAAACTGTTGTACAATTACGCCCCGGCGTTCCTTTAAATGTTTGTCTAAAAAAATAATTCCATCCTGTTCCTTATCCGCCTTGATTACTCCGTCCCCGCCCATTCCATCCACCTGTTTGATAACAACAGGATAGCCCCCGAGTTTATCTACGGCTTCGGAAAAGGCTTGCGGCCTGGTGATAAAAATTGTGTCCGGAACAGGCAGGCCGGCTGATGCAAGGGCCTGTAATGTTATGTACTGGTTGCGGGCAATAGTGATTCCTGTAAGCCCGTTTACAAGGGGAATGCCGCTTTGCATGAACTGGCGCAGCAGAACCAGGCCGTAATCTCCCATGGGAGAGCCTTGCCTGGGCATAATAACATCTAATTTTTGATCTATATCTTTTATACTGAAGTTGAACCGGTTATTGGTAATCTCAGACAGCATATTGTATGGATTAATCAGAATGACATGGTGTCCCTGTTCTTCGGCAGCCTGTTTAAGACGCATGTTGGGATGAAAATTAAAATTATTTACCGTAAGAATACCGATATTCATAAATTTACGTTGCAGGTTTCGTCTATCATGTGTTCAGGCATCCACACGCCCAGATTTTTGCCGACTTTTTCACTGTAATAAACAGTAACTTTTCTGGTTTTGTTGCGCAAAGCAATTTTTTGAGTGGCAGGGTTGTCTTCACCAATTATGGAAAATATTTTATAGTTCCCTGTTCTTTTGGTCAGCCCTTCGAGAAGTTTTGTCCCAATTCCCATCGCTCTGTATTGCGGCCTTACCGAAGTATACCCCCGTTCGACAAAATGACTAAAATCCAGACCTGTCATTTTTTTCAGCCTTTGGATAAATTCGTTGCGGGGATGTTTCAGGCATGAATTGCCCGCAATCTGACCATTTTCCATTGCATACCCGATCAAATAGGCTCTTTCAAGATTAAAACGGATATATTTAGGATCAACAGCTCCCCCGGCTTCAACCATTTTGCATATTTCATCCATGAACCCTTCAGGCAGTTCATCCGGTTTTTTATAAAAAAATTCAATATGGCTTCCCAGGGTGATGACGGATTGTTTTTTATCGTCTGTTCGCATACAAATCAGAATCCTGTCTGATAACTGCTATGAAAAATACAAGAATTTCAGGTGAAAAGGGATTTTATCAGTCCTTCTTACGATTAATCCTTGTAGTTTCCGCAAGGCAATTGTATGAAAGTTCAATTTTCAGTATTAAAAAAAAGGATAATA
>JAOZRC010000192.1 GCA_029940345.1 Desulfobacterales bacterium | reverse complement strand
CAATCTAACTTTGCGAAAGACCGCTTCGCTTAACTTTCGCACTCCGGATTTATATTTAGCCATAATTTTTGAATAGGATACGTTTGAAGTTATTCCAAACATACTGAAATTTTAATGAACCGATCCACACTTGATCAAAGCGATTGTTGTTACGTTTTGATAACAGTGACACGATTTTTCTTCCGGCGTCGCATGCGTGCTTATCATCGGCCTGATTCAGGAAAAGATCGCATGGAATATCAGCCGGGCAGCCTTGCAAAATACCTTTGGGGTGTAAAAGAACCGTTACCACTGATTCCGGCGTTACGGGGGTGCCCGGGCAATACGAACAGGTCGGCAACCCGCTCAGTTGAGAATATATTTCAGGCCGGAAGACCCACTTTTCATTAAGCGGTTTTCCCACCGCCTTCAGACCGACCAGGGCCAGCACCTTTTGGGTCTGTGGGGGGAACACCGGTTCATGCGACGCCGGCGCTTTGAGCGGTCGCTGCGCCGCGCCATCAGCTTCTACCAGTATATGCCGGAACAGACCGGTTTCCCATAACCGCTGAATCATCGCCGGTTGAAAACCGACCAGTTTGCGGGCCCCATTTTTTTTATGATAATCCGGCAAATAGCCGGATGCCGCCGTAACATGATGAGACTGGTGCAACAATGCATGCGCCTGTTCTACTATTTCGGTCAGATTTTCGGAAATAATAACATGGCGCGATTGCCGGGGCAAAGGAAAAAAAATTTTGGTTGTCGTCGTGGTGAGAACGGTTTCGCCGGCACGGGCGAATTCCCCGGCCAGTCGAAACATAAGCGTCGTTTTGCCGCCGGCACCTACCAATGAGATCACACCTCTTTGAACGTCGAACATTGAACGTTCGATGTTCGATGTTCGATGTTGGATGTTCATCTGTTAATCTGCTCAATTTTTTCCAGGGCTTCATCCAGTTCCTTTTTTTGCGCTACCAATTTTTCCCGGCATTTTTTTAATTCCAGATGCGTTTTAACTTTGGTTAATAACTCAATACGGTTAAACGGTTTGGTGATAAAATCAACGGCTCCGATTTCAAACCCCTTGATTCTTTTTTCAGCACTGACGCTGGCGCTAAGAAAGAGTATCGGTATCGCCTTTGTGTCCTCATTATTTTTAATTCGAACGCAAACTTCATATCCGTTCATTAACGGCATCATCACGTCTAAGAGAATCAGGTCAAAGGATTCTGAATTTACCCAGTCCAGAGCCTCTTCACCACTGGTGGCAAATTGGATATCATAATCTAACTCTTTAAGGACACTGCCTAACAATTGAATGTTAATGGGTTCATCATCAACAATCAAAATATTGAATGGTCGGGTTGTATGTGTACTCATTATGACTTATCCTTTCATCGCTTTCAGTTGATCAATCAGTTCGGGAAATCCGGAAAGCAAAAAACGCATTTTACGAATATCGAAATTATTAATATATATAATCAAATCGGAACCGAATTTGGTCAAGGTGTTCATACTGTATTCTTCGCCCAATTTTTCCAGATCCTGTCCGAATTTTTGCACCGCTTTGACCGGCTGTTTTTTTTGGAGTTCATTCCATTGGGGGGTCAATTCCTGCTCCAATCTTGCGATCAGTTCAGGAAGCCGCGCGACGATTTCAGTTGATGGCATTTCAGGCAAAGGCGTTTTAATCGGTTTGTCAATTTGGTCCTTTGTTTTAAATTTCAGAAACCGAGATAATTCTTTATACAGTTCTGTTCGGGACACCGGTTTTCTCAGGCAGCCGTCGAACCCGTGCTGTTTGATTTTTTTCTGGTCGCTTACCAGCGCCGAAGCCGTTATCGCAATGATCGGGATATGGCGGGTTGTATTATCGGTTTTTAGCCGCCGGGTCGCCTCATAGCCGTCCATAACAGGCATGCGGATATCCATGAGTATCAGCGCCGGCTTATATTGACGGGCCTTATGAACCGCTTCTTCCCCGTTTTCGGCGCATAAGATATTGATCTGGCCGCCGGCACTGGCAAAAAACTGTGATTTGATTAACTCCAGGTTAGAATCAACATCATCAGCGACCAATAGGTCCGCCGGTTCAAAAATGATGTCCGGGGTCTCGGTCTTATCATCAGGTCTGATCACGGCATCTTCGGCGATGGCAACGTCGTGCAGTATGATCTCAAAAACAGAGCCTTTCCCCGGGGTGCTTTTAACGCTGACAGAGCCATCCATCATTTCCACAAGACGTTTGCATATCGCCAATCCCAGGCCGGTTCCGCCAAATTTGCGCGTACTCTGCCCCTCTTGCTGTTTAAAAGATTCAAATATTTTTTCCTGATCCTTTCCAGGGATTCCGATCCCGGTGTCTTCAACGGTGATGCGCAGGTTCGGCAGACGCTCAGATCCGTCTTGGAATGAATCCTTTAAAGGTGATGCCGGCGCATCTTTGATAAAAATCTGGCCGACCGTTAATTTGATATACCCTTTTTCGGTAAATTTAAAGGCATTTCCAACCAGGTTGAAAAGAATCTGGCGCACCCGAACTTCATCCATGATAAGGTTTTCAGGGAGTCGGGGATCGATTTCAATAATAAACTCGATATTTTTGCGAGACGCTTTTAGGGAAAAAATACTTTCAATTTCCTTAAAAATGGTATGCAGATTGACCGGTTCATATTGAATCTCCAGCTTACCGGCTTCGATTTTAGAGAGGTCCAAGATATCGTTAATAATCGTTAAAAGCCCCTTGCCGCCTGACTTAATGGCGTTTAGATATTCGCGCTGTTTCCGATCCGTCACCAGGGAATCAAGCAGCTCGGTGAATCCGAGGACGGCATTCATGGGTGTACGAATTTCGTGGCTCATATTGGCCAAAAATTCGCTTTTGGCACGATTAGCGGCTTCAGCCGCACGACGTTCGTGATTGGCTTTTTCTTTTTCAATACGTTCACTGATATCAACAATAGAGCCCTCGATTAGCTGAATATTGCCTTGGGCGTCTTTGATCGCCCGGGCGGATAATGAAATCCAGATAGGGGTTCCGTCTTTTTTGAATATTTCGGTTTCAAATCCGACGATCTGGTCATGTGTTCGCAGGTTGTGGAGGAGAACCTCTCGATCTTGCGGATGCACATAGAACTGTTTGGCAAGGTCCGTTATCAGTGACGGCGCCGCTTCGGACAATTCATACCCCATGATCTTGTATAACGACGGGTTGGCGCTGATAAGCTGGCCGTCCGGTAATGACTGAAAAATCCCCTCCACGGCCCTTTCCCATAAAGAACGATATCTTTTCTCCGATTCTTTTAAACTTTTATAAAAACCGGCGTTTTCAACGGAAATGGCCACCTGGGATGTCAGCATTTGCATGATTTTGACGCGTTCCGGTGTAAATACGCCAGCCGTAAAATTATTCTCAAGGTATAAAACGCCCCTTAATTTGCCACGGCTGATCAACGGCGTGCAGAGCACCGATTTGAGGTTGTGCTCAATGACATAGCGGTCTTTGGTAAACTGCCCCTTTTCAAAAGCATCATCAATAACAACATCTTTAAATGTCCTGGCAACGTAATTGATAATACTGACCGGCATCTTCTCAGCGGCTTCAGGGGCTTTCAGTGAAATCGTTTCCAAAATAGCAGTTGCGTCCGCCTGGGCAAGCGTTTCCGCTTCGATAAAAAGGGAGCCCTCGTTTCCTTTTATAAAGAGCGCTTTTTCGGCACCGCTGTTTTCAATCACAATATGCATCATTTTGTCGATCAGGGTGGATAAAATAATTTCACCGGAAATGGTCTGAGACGCTTGCATGACGGATTCAAGATCTAGTGAAGACACGGTTTGGCCCCGATCTTTTACAGTTGACGTCATTTTAAGAAACGTTTCAGTGGCAGCGTTATCTGCAAAGTGGCCATGCCTGGCATAGAAAAATTTGTCATACTTCCTTGCCAACCATAAGACTTTGGTGTCAGCGCCCCACTTCTGATAGGCATAATGGGCGTCACGAAGATAGGTTTTGGCGATGATGGGATGGTTGTTGTCTAAGTAAAATTTGCCCGCCAGTTCCAGCGCCAGCGCCTGGTCGTTCAGATACTCATTCGTTTCAGCCAGTTTGATGGCTTCATCGTAATACCTGGTGGCTTTTTCATAATCATTGGCAATTCGGGCGCGTTCGGCTTCCACCAGTTTCCATTTGTGCTGATAATTCTCAGGCGCGTAATAGGCCCATTTTTTCATTTTTTTCTGGTTCGCGCGTAACTTGCGCCTAAAGGTTTTTTGTTCGGCCTTGGCAGCCTGATGATATAATGCCAGTAGCGTCAGTGAATGGTAAAAAACAAAAGAACCCACATACACCATGGCAACGGCTCCGTCCGCGTAGCGTTGCGCATCGGTTGAATACACTAACGCCTGGTTGTATTCCTCAAAACGATAACACTGGATCAGTTTGGAATAATAAAAAACAAAGACGGCGGTCCTGTTTTTAACCTTGTGGAATAACGCCAGCGCCACTTTTTCATCAAAATGGTCACCATTCAGAATCCAAGGGTTCTCCGGACAATCCGTCAGGTTGACAATGACCTGGAGCAACAATTTATTCATTGTTGTAATGCTCAATTCCTGTCTGAGCCGGATGATCGGTTCGATAAAAGAAGTGACCTCTTTTTTTAAAACAGCCAGGTTGTGCCCTGTCAAATGCGCATGATGGCAGTAGAACGCGATACAAAAAACGGCATATTCCAAATCACCGGTTTCAAGACCGCTTTGATACCCCTCTTTCAGAGGCGTTAAGGTGGTGTTCACATGCGCCTTCCAATGTCGGATAAACGCATTATAGCCCAAATCCAACCGCGCTTTGTATTCATTTGTTTTGAAGCGATCGAAAACACGTAACGCCAGTTCACCGAAGCGGCCGCCGGTGTCAATGTCGCCCACCACTCCGCACATAATGATCCCGATACAAACATAGACATCGGCGGATAGCGGCATGTTGCCGTAACGGAGCGTTAACATGACCCGTTTGATATGAATCAGGGGCAGCAGCAACGGGTCGCTGATATACGCCGCCGGCCCGATTTTCATTAAGATGCGCATGGCTGCGATCATGGCGGGGTCCGTCATTTCCGGGAGATTGATCTGATTCTCAATACGTCGCTTGGGTATGGCGATTTTCAAGCGGGCCAAACCTAACAATATCTGGGCCTTGTTCGCTTTTGACGGTAAGCGCGCGCCAAGTTGTTCCAAAACGGTTTTGCCCATGCGGATCGCCTTTTGAAAATCATTCTGGGCGATGTACGCCATAATACATACTTCGTACACCTTAATACGATCGTTTATGGTTTTGGCGTTTTCCAGCACAGGCGCGGCATAATGTTCAATCAGATCGAATTCGGTGCAAAGATAGGCCGCCTCGGCCGCTTCGGACCAGAGATCAAGGCTCAATTGGTAATCGGTTGCCCAACAGTCGGCTTCAGTTAATCCGATGCCGGCTTTATAGTAAGCATAAGCCGGTGTATAGGCGGCCGCCGCCCTGGCTTTGTTGCCGGCGGTGTGATTCAAACGTGCCAGTTCACGCCGTTCGGTAACATCTGTTATTAATGCGCTGCCTTGATTCAGTTGGTTGACAATGTCAAAAATTTTATCCTTATGCACTTCCGGGGGCAAATTCCGTAACAGCATCAAACCGACCCGGCGGTGAGTTGACGCTCTGCGATCTTGCGGAATCATGGAATAGGCCGCCTGTTGAATCTGGTCATGGGCGAATTTGTAATCTATATGGGCCGTGTCATCCGTATCAATCAGTCTGAATGTGTCACCCACTGGAAAAATAAGGCCCGCGTCAATCGCTTCCCCCAAGTGTATTCCGATCTCCCTGGGTTTTTGTCCCGATATATAGGCTAAAATGACAAGTGCAAAGCGGTTGCCGATACACGCAGCCAGGGTTAAAATGTCCTGGGTCGTCTGAGATAATTTTTTAATCCGATCAGCCGTCAATTCGACCACATTATCGGAAAGCGCAACGGTACCTATTTTTTTTAAAGACCAGTTCCAACGGCCCTTACGTGGATCAAAGAGGATCAGCTTGTCGTCATACAACGTTTTCAGCAGCACATTGATGAAAAAAGGGTTCCCACCGGTCTTGGCATACACGATTTCGGTTAGCGGTCGGGCTTTGTCATCGCTGCAGTGAAGCGCCTCGGCGATCATCTGACAGGCGTGATCCGCCTGTAACGGTGTTAATCGGATATGACGGATATTGACGCCTGTCTTGGTAAGTTCATCCATGGTCAACATCAACGGATGGGCCGCATCCACTTCATTGTCCCGAAAAGCGCCGATAAGCAACAGGTTGGTTTTTCTGGCAAAGATCATATTTTGGATCAATTTCAAACTGGCGCTGTCGGCCCATTGCAAATCGTCTAAAAAGATGACCAGCGGATGCTCGGGACTGATAAACACGGCCAGGAAATTTTCAAATGTCAAATTAAAGCGATTCAACACCTGTTCAGGCTCTGTTGCAGTCGCTATTTTATGAGCTGGCGACTGTTTTCCTATGATCAGTTCCAATTCGGGAATCACATCAATGATGATTTGCGCGTTGGGCCCCAAGGCGGTTAAAAGCTTGTTGCGCCAGATGGCAAGGTAATCTTCGTGCTCGGCCAATATCTGTTTCATCAGTTCCGAAAAAGCGTCGATTATTGCGTAATAAGGCGTATTGCCCTTGAATTGGTCAAACTTGGCGGTGATGAAATACCCGTTTTCTAAAGTGAGCGGTTTGTGAATCTCCCGGACCAGGGTCGATTTGCCGATCCCCGCGTAACCAGACACCAAAATAATTTCGGATTCGCGGTTTTTTGCGTTTTTGACGCTTTTGTCGGCGGAAGCGGTTATATCGCAGATCCGATCAAATGCATTCAAAAGTATCTCGATTTCATGCTCGCGTCCATACAACTTTTGAGGGATTTGAAAGCGGTCGGCAATATCCTGGCTGGCAATATGAAATTCACCGATGGTTCCGTTTTTTAAAAGCCGGTCTGAACATCTTTCCATATCCGCCCGGATTCCGAAAGCGCTCTGATACCTTTTTTCCGGGTCCTTGGCCATCAGTTTCATGATGATATCTGAAATCGATCGGGGCGCAGAGGACATGATGCGGCATGGCGCCTGGGGTTCTTTGGCAAGATGGCAATGCACCATCTCCATCGGGGTGTCGGCTTCAAAAGGCAGTCTCCCGCAGAGCATCTCATAGAACGTGATTCCCAGGGAGTAAAAATCGGTGCGAAAATCCAAACTACGGTTCATCCTGCCGGTCTGCTCCGGCGAGATATAGGCCAGTGTGCCTTCAAGGTTTTGAGCTTTGGGATTCTGGGGACTTTCGCAGCCTTGGGCCAGGCTCACATGGGGCAAAACGGTTGAAATACCGAAATCAATAATTTTGATCTCCCCGGTTTGAACATTCATGACGATATTGGAAGGATTAATATCCTTGTGTATCACATTGGCGGCATGAATTTCACCTAAAATTTCTGTAATGCGAATGGCGATTTCAAGGAACTTGTTTATGGTGAATGTTTTCTTTTCCAACAGGATGCGTAGCGATTCGGCACCGAAATCCTCAAAACTGATAATCAGCTTATTTTCATATTTTTCTATACCGTAGGGCTCAATAACACCTGTGGTTTTTTGTTTTAAGCCGGAGGCAATTTCATATTCCTGCCGGTAATGCGCCAGTTCATTGGGAAGGGGATATTCTTCCTTTAAAATTTTCAGGATGACCGGCTGGTTGTCACTGTCCCGAAGCGCCCGCCAGACCAATGAACTGGCGCTTTCATATATTTTTTTTTTCGTGGTGTAGCCTTTAACGGGAATCATGGATGCGCCTTTTTGCATAAATATTTTCAACGTGCCTAAATACCAACTGGTCAGCTTACACTATATATACGATGCAATCAAGAATGATTTATAGGGCGATTGGGTATCTTTCATTTTTCTGTTAACAGTTCGTAGTTCCGCCGTGAGGCGGGAATAAAAACCGCCTCAAGGCGGAACTACGAACGGGTGCATTCCCAAAATGGCAGAAAAATTTCGACCTGTGAGGTTAGCGCTGAAAGCGCGTACTACTAGAGCCCAGGGCATCGCCCTGGGTCTGGATATATTGTATTATCAGCCCTGAAAGGGCGGGCTGGCGATCTTTCCACTGCCTTTTTTCACACTAGCCCGCCCTTTCAGGGCTAATGGTCACATAATAACGGACCAAGGGCGATGCCCTGAGCTTTAAAAGTTCGCCCTTTCAGGGCTTTTTTTCATTAATCATCATTGACTGTTATAACTGACTGATATTTTTGATCGAATAAGGGCGTCAGAAAGCAAATGGGTTTACAAAAATGAACTGTCAAACCTGAACATAAAATGACCGGTTTTAACGTTTTCAAGAAATCAAAAATATTTGTAACCGATTAATATTATGTCGATATTATTAATAAGCCTGAGATAAAAAATGGTTTGAGAAGTGAAAGTTAGTTTATTTAAAATGATACAAGATAGTTGCAAGCAATATACTCAAAACTACGCAACCGCATCAAAAAGCTGGGGCTTAAAAAGCCCTGATTCCTTTCAATATCCCATCCGCCAATTCAGCAGTCGTAGTGATACGCCTGGAGAAAACACTTTAAAAGCACTTTTGGCAGTCTGCCTTTTTATGACAATTTTCACCACAGACCAACTATAAGGTCGGGTTAGCCAAGCGTAAACCGACAAAAACCGGTTTTCACGTCGGGTTACGCTTCGCTAAG
>JAOZRC010000867.1 GCA_029940345.1 Desulfobacterales bacterium | reverse complement strand
AATCTGATAAAAAATGGCATAAGCATTATGCCGGGGTGATTGCGCTGGAGTTGGATCGCTGCGGCCAATCATCCGAGAATCTGTTTGAAAACGACCGGCCGGATAAAGAACCCGCCAACCTGTTTGATTTATTGACAAAGGCAATTCGGGATAATTGTCTTAGCAGATATGAGTGGCACCATGAGATCGAATTTTATAAAATGCGCTTTCGGCTGGAAGAACTCAAACTGGGTAATGCCGACAAAAAAAAACTGTTCAACGATCCGGTCTTTAAGAAAAAAATATTCAAGCACAAGGCCAAAGTCCTCAGACTGGAGAGACTCAAAGCGGCCATATATTGCGATTTTGATAAACAGAGACAAGATGATTTAACTGATGAATTGATCGAATCTCTGAGTAAGCCGCGGGTGCCGTTTTCACACGTAATCTGGGATGATGCGGTGCGTTTTGTGCGTCGCCTGCGTAAGTATAAATATGATGCTTGGCAAAATTTGGCCATCGAGATGTGGAAAACGGCGGATACCAAGGCGATCTATACCACCTCGCTGCAACTGCGCTGGTATTGGGCGCGGCAGCGCAATCTTTACGATCTGGCCTTTCTGGCGGCCTATGAACAGGGTGATATGTGCCAAGCGGCCAAAATCGCCGATTCCGCCAAAAGCAAGCCGGCGTTGACTTGGCAGGCATTGGAAAATCTCAGTCGCACAGATAAGAGAATCAAAGCGGTTCTCCGGAGAGAGTTGGATTACGCCGCCAAAGCACTGGCAGGTGTTTATATCCCCAGACTTGGCCAAAATAGTGACGACCCGGATATACGGCGGACGCCGGACAAGTTCCCTGATTTGTTCGACACCGAAACGATTGTGGTACAGTTTTATTTGGTGCATTTGGATGAAGAAAAAACGTCGGATGATGCAAAAAATGGCTATGCGCTGATTTATGATAAAAACAAAGGCGGATGGTCGAAAAAAAACGTCGAGCGCTTCAACTGCGAACCGCTCTTTGAAAAATATATCAATTGGCAGAACACCTATTTCAGGTTGTCCGATAAATGGGAATCGGCCGGAGATCTGGAAAAGCTATGTGAAGAAATGGGTAAAGAGCTTGCTTTTTTGCTTAACTATCGGGCAGATGGAAAAAATCGGCGAATGATCCTGATTCCGCACGATTTTTTACATCGCGTGCCACTGCATGGAGTGTTGCGCAAGAAAGACAATAAACCGGAAATCTTGTTGGAGAAGTTTCGGTGTAGTTATTTGCCGGCGTTGACGGGTTATGCATTGAAAAGCCATTATGATTTGAAGCAAACCGGCATGGTGGCATTAAGATATTTTGATAAAGATGATAAGCTTATTGAAATCTATGATGAAACTGAAAATTATTTTGACAAATATAAGCCGTTTGCTACTAAAAAAGATTTAGCGGAAACAATGAACACGCCACCTCGCTTTTTAGCGCTGGTTGGCCACGGAAGTGCGGATTATATCAATCCTTTTTTATCTAAACTTAAATTCAACCCTGCCTTAACGTTGCTGGAGATAGCAACGGTTAACGGTTCATTCGCCGGTTCAGATATTTTTATCAACGCATGTGAAACGGACCTGGCAGGCCCGCTTGATACGCCACTTGATGAACATCTTTCGATAGCTTCCATCTTTTTCAACAAGAATGCCAACACTGTTTTGAGTACGATTTATAAAATATTTCCAATTCAATCCAAAGTTCTTAACCTATTGGAGAAGATCAAGTCAGAACAGTTTGATGCCATTTATGCTATTCAACAAGATTTGTGGGATGAATATCAGGGCTGCCCACCAAATCCCCCTGCAAACAAGAGCCAAAAATTATATCATTGTCTGACGTATAAAAACTACTGTTGGGCAGCTTAAAATAAACCCGTAACAGTAAAAGGAAAAATAATATGCTATTAACAAGTGAATTTCTGGAAACTGTTCAGCAGTTGTCAAAACCGGATAAACGGCATCTTGTCCGAATTCTGTTATCCGATCTGTCAGAAGATAGGGACATACTACCTGAACAGGACAGAACATATCCGATATGGTCTCAGTACAATGCTTTCGAAGCGGCTGAAACACTTCTGAAGGCTCTTGAAACTGAGAATCCGGTATGACTCTTAAACCGGAACGGTTTCCTTACTGTGATATAAACAGAGATCCGGATTTGAATGATGTTTTGCCGCATCTGCCGATGAAATTGACGTGTCAGCGTGAACCGCTGTCAGTTGTCGGAATGCTTGATACAGGCTCGGCGGTCAGCGTTCTACCTTACCCCAAGTTCGCCAAAAAAATTGCTAAATTCCCGGGTATCAAGGCTCCGGCATATT
>JAOZRC010000191.1 GCA_029940345.1 Desulfobacterales bacterium | reverse complement strand
AGGAGATTAAAATGTTGGATATATTTGATATTGCCATAGAAGAGGGCATTCAGAAAGGTAAAACATTAGGCATTCAGAAAGGTAAAACATTAGGCATTAAAGAAGGTAAAACATTAGGCATTAAGGAAGGAAAAACATTAGGTATCAAAGAAGGTAAAACGTTAGGTATTAAAGAAGGGAAAATGTTAGGGAGCATGGAAGCCGCACGGGAAATGGTGCTGGAAATTTTGATCCAACGATTCAGTATTGTTTCAACCTATATATCAGAGCAGGTCAGGAAAATCCAAAATCAGGATATTTTAAAAGGACTGCATCGTCAGGCCGTCATCTGCAAAGACCTTCATAAATTCGAATCCGTATTGAAGCAAGTGCTATGACGGTGTTTTTCGATCATAATCATGGCTGACGATCACGATCTTGATTTACGATTATTGCGACCGTGATCTTGATCGTTTGTCGTGATCGAAATTTTATTGATAATAACTACCATTTACAACGAATTATGGGCATCTATTCAAAATAGCATCAAAATAGGGCCTCCTTCATATAGGACTAAAAGCAGTTTACACTTTTTTCGCAATGAGGCAACATAACTACTTCAATAAACTTTCAGTTTGTACAGTGCGATATCGCAATCTGAAAGAATGCGTTACGATTCATCACAGGCGCCTGAAGCTAAAATGACCGGTAAAAGTGTAAACTGACTTATGAAGGATGCCCAAAATAGTTTATACTTTTTCTATATCGTCCCTACGGGACTTGCTGTATTGGCAAGCATCTTTCTATAAATTTTACGTCCCTGACAGGACAAAGTGTAAACTGACAAGTGCAGGATGCCGAATTATGCCAGTTAAATTTAACCCTCAATACGTTCTTGCAATCCTTTTTAAAGAACAAACAAAACAGCCAACCCCGCCCCCGTGGCGCCAAGCAAAACCTGTCCGACCAGCAGTCCGAATTTCCAACCGCCAGAGTAAAATG
Organism: Desulfobacterales bacterium; assembly: GCA_029940345.1. Classification (GTDB taxonomy): domain Bacteria; phylum Desulfobacterota; class Desulfobacteria; order Desulfobacterales; family JAUCGF01; genus JAUCGF01. The sequence continues at coordinate 7,798 of JAOZRC010000191.1, read as the reverse complement.
CGATGGCGCTTTTAACGATGCTGTTCGAAACCACGGCAATGGTAATGCCGATGGCGCCAACGTTCTGAGTCAGCGAACCGTCACGGGTCTGCTCGATAATCGAAAGGGTGATGGCGTCTACGTCCGCCAGACCGCTGGCCATGGAAGCAAGGTAAATGCCTTTATCGCCAAGATAAATTTTGGCAAATTTCGCAACGAATAAAATAGCAACGAAAAAGAGGGAAAATTTAATCGCGGGACCCAATGAAAATGGGTTTTTAAGGCTCAATTCCCTTGATGTTTCTTCTCCGCCTTCGGACTTTTGATTTCCAGACCGTTTCCAAAGGATCGCCAGCGCAACAATCGCCGCCAGCGTCATGGTTCCGATAGACCATAACAGATCAAGCATCAATCCCCAATCCAGGATAGCGACAACCACCAGCACGCGGCAGAACATGGTGGCGTTGGCGATGATCGTGGCAAAGGCGCAGGCGCTCATTAAATCCGGCGTTTGTTTGGCCTGATCGGCCATGGCCGCGGTGACGGCTGTTGATGATGTCAATCCGCCAAATAGCCCAGTCAGTCCAAGGCCGCGTTCGGCGCCTAAGAACTTGGTGAAAAAGTAGCCCACGAAACCGATGCCTGAAATCAGGATCACCAGAAATGTCACCTTATAAGGATTGAACACATCATAGGGGTCCAGGGTTCGATTGGGCAGCAGCGGTAAAATGATCAGGATGATGACTAAAAATTTCAGGGTGTCTGTGAGTTCGACGCGTTCGAGGCGCCCTAAAATGCGCGGCATCATCCGTTTGAGCGCCAACAGGATCGTGACGATCAGCGCTATGACAACGGCGGTTCGGGGCTTGACATAACACAGCATACCCAGGGCGCAACAAACCACGGCGGCAATCTCCGTGGTAATCCCGGGGTCTTTTACCCGTGAATTCAGATGCATCATGACCACAAAAACAATCAGTCCGAGAAGTATGATCGGCGCGGCAAAGGGATAAGGGGCGCCCACCAGGGCGGCCACGAAACCTCCCAGCGCCATGATTGAAAACGTGCGCACACCCAATTCGGTGTCGGACAAAAAGAGCGGATCCGGATTAAGGTCGGCTTCACTTTCAGTTTCATCAGGGATAGAGGGTGGCATCAAAGTACGTTCCAATCCGATCAGTACACCGATGCCAAGCGCGAACAGAATTTTTATAAAAAGAGTAAGATCAAGGTCCATAACAACTCCTCAACGGTCACATTTTATCCGACTTTGCATGTGTTTTATTTTTAAATAGGAGATACGCAAAGGCCGTCAATGCGACAAAGCAAAGTAAAAAATACCATGGAAACTGACTTAAAGATCGGATGAAAATAATGTTATCAACGGATTGATTTACCGACTCCGGGAACTGCTGGGTACGCAGAAAGGCGATATACATCGAATACACGATACCGATCGAACCGTAAGCCAGGTTAAAAGAAAGCCCTTTGAAACTTAGCACAGTGGCGCGTTGGCTCGAATCTGTGATGCGGTTCAAATAAAAACTTAAATAATAAACGGTCATAAGCATGACGCTGTAAAGCAAGAGCATGGGCAGCAGTCCCACAACAGGGATAAAAAAGGTCATGCCAATCAGGCCGATCAGCGTAAAAAACCCAAGTAAAATCAGGTTAAAACCGGGTGAATACCGCTCGGCGGTGAATCGCGCCAGGCGGGGCATAAACAAACCCAGCATCGCCATGCCGGAACCGATCAGGCCGAATGAAGCTTCGGGCAGATCAATCAGACGGAAATACTGACTGTTCAATGTCAGCAGCATGCGGATAATATGATCAAAAAGCAGGCCGAACAGGATGATAATCAGCGCCATGGGCGTTTTAAGAATCCAGCCGCCGGCGATCAAGGTCAGTCGGAAAGCCTGAACCGTCGATTTACCACAGCCTTGATTTTCTTCGCAAGCCATCTCCCCGGCAGCGGATGTTTCTTCCATTTTGAGCGCCGCAAACAGTGTAAAAATGGCCATTAAAAAGGTAAGGAAAACCGGGAAACGCATTGTGAGGCCCTGCGTGAAGGTGAAGTTCCATCCGATATGATCGGCGATCCACTGCATTGCGGCAGGATCATAAATCACCGCGCCGATGGTCATCACGACCATGGAAACGAAAGCTTTTAGCCGCATCTGAAGCTCCAGCACATGCGGCCATTCATCGGTGCGGCCCAGTTGCTGAAGCGTGTCATAGGCAAGGGCTTCATCGGCCCCGCTGGCGGCCGCTTCGGCTGTTCCGCTGAGAATGCGGTTAATCAGAAATATGATAAACAGCAAATCGGGATTGCCGCGCGGTGCAAAACAGAGCAATGCCATCTCAATGACCATCAACACTCCGGAGGCCACCAACAGATTACGCCGGCCGATAATATCCGCCAATGCCCCGGAAGGAACTTCTAAAAGCACAATCGTAGCCGCCCAGGCCACGTTGAGCAGCGCAAACTGCTCCAGGCTCAAACCAAAATCCAAAAAAAAGATTGTAAAGACAGGGTAGTAGAAGCGGCAGTTGAAAAAGATGCGAAAGGCAATAAACAGCCGGATATTATCAATTTTAAACGCTGTTGATGAATGATTCATTTTAAAAAACGGTCTTGAACACGCCGGCGATCTCGTCATCGCTACGGTCCCAGGTCAGCAGGAAATCATCCAGATGCATATTGGCGATGTTTAAAAGGGCAAGCGCTTTTACCTGTTTTTCTATTGAGACCATTCGGTTTCTCCTTGATTCGATGTTCGATGTTGAACGTTCGATGTCAGATGTTCAGATTTTTGATAGCATCCAGTCTCTGTTAGCGCTTTTATCTGGTTTTCTATTGACTCGTCAGTCATAAGTTCTTGTAACCCACTGAAATCATTGACATTTAAAAAACGGTTATAAATTTCAAATTATCAATGATTTCAGGTGGTTAATAAATTTTACTGTCTAAATGACGAAGAACTTATGACTGCCGAGTATTGAGATCATTCGGTTTTTCCTTCATTCGATGTTCGATGTTGAACGTTGGATGTTCAAATTTTTTTTATAGCAGCCCGACCCTGTCGTTAAAATCGGTGATCAGCGCATCAATGGTATCTGCCTGATCGAAAATGGAATACCAGTAATTGTCATGATCATACCACTGATCGTTCAGTTCTTCGACATTCCGGCCCTGCTGCTCAATCCAGGTGTAATATTTCAGGTTGTGGATCGCTTTCCTGTCGTAATAGGATAATTCTTTGGTGTGATCTATGGTTATGGCGTTGATCAGTTCTATATCCCTTTGAGCCTGGGCCTCGGTATAAACGCCCAGTTCCTGTTCCAGTTCCCCCAGTCGAGACCCGTAAAGCTGCATGGAATCGGTGGCAACAGAGACAACCACATCGTCCTCGGTCAGTTCATTGTATTTGGCAAATTTAATGGCCGCTGCCATGTTGCCGATGCCGGAAATGCCAAGAAGGTCAAGGTTCTCCGTAAGTGATTTGTCCACGCCTGCCTCGGCCAGGGCCTGTCGTCCCAAGGGTTCGTTGAACAGGCGCAGAAGCCGCATAGGGACTTCGTCGTCTACGGCTACGACAAAATTGGTTTCTTTGCAGTTATGCACCCAGGGCACATGCTTATCGCCGATGCCTTCGATACGGTGGGCCCCGAATCCGTTGTTCAGCAGGGTGGGGCATTGAAGGGCTTCGGCAGTAATAATCTTGCACCGGGGGAATTTCTGTTTCAAATAATAGCCGGCCCCCAGCGTTCCGCCGGATCCTGAAGAAGACACATACCCGGCAAACCGTTTCCCTTTTGCAAGAAAATCCTTCAGCAGGGTTTCAACAGCATGGCCAGTGACGCAATAGTGCCACAGGGGGTTGCCCATTTCGTCAAACTGGTTGAAGATTCGAAGATTCTCGCCGGATTTTTTCAGCTCCCAGCATTTGTCAAAGATTTCCTTGACATTTGATTCGCACCCCGGAGTGGCAATGATTTGGCCGGCTATCGTCTTGAGCCACTCAAAGCGCTCCCGGGACATCTCCTCGGGTAGGATGGCAATAGCGTTACAGGCAAGCAAAGCCGAAATATAGGCGCCGCCACGGCAGTAGTTGCCGGTGGACGGCCAGACCGCCTTAGTCTTTTGGGGGTCGAACTGGCCGGTGACCAAGGCCGGGGCCAGGCAACCAAAAGTCGCTCCCACCTTGTGAGCGCCGGTGGGAAACCATCGTCCTGCCAGCATAATGATAGAGGCTCGGCATCCCGTGAGTTCCGGCGGCAGAACAAAGTGGTTAACCCCGCCAAAGAGGCCGCCTGAATCTTTCGGTTCATTGTTCCAGGTGATTCTATAGAGGTTTGCGGAACAGAGGTCCCACAGGCCGGTTGTTTTGAGTTGGTCCTTTATTTTGCCCGGCACAGTTTCCGGGTTTTTCATCATGGCAAATGTGGGCAGGGTGATTCCCTTTTCCCGACAATAGGCGATGTTGTTTTCAAGAGTTTTTGGATGGATGATTAGATCAATCATGGGTCTGTCCTTTTTGGTATCTTATTAACAAATAATGGTTTCGGATACCAGCTTTCGGGAAATTTAGCTTTCCTTCAATTGTCTGAATCAGAATTTACAGGATTTGAAAATTTTCAGAATTCTGTTAATTTTGATTCTGACATTATGTTACTTTTCATTTTTGTGCGCTTTTCAAAAAATTTTACTGTCCCTGAACACTGACATTTGAAATCTGAAACCATAATTTAAAAAATCACAAATTATGACCTTGCCGAGTAAATGATATGTCATCAATTGAGTCTATGAGGGTTTCGGGCATATGAATCCCAAGGGTTGCCGAGGCGCTGTCCTTAAGGCCGTTTCCAGTGGTCAGAATTACAATAACGGCCTTCGGGTCAAGTTCCGGAGCAGCCTTTTGAAAACCGGCAAATGCCGCTGCACCGGCAGGTTCCGTAAACAAGCCGGCAGATTTGGAGAGGAACGCCTGGGCCAGGATGATCTCGTCGTCAGAGACAGTCATCATCTCTCCGTTGAATCGTTTGAGCTGGGTAAGGGCATGAATACCGTTACAGGGCACATCCACACAGATGGAATCCGCAATCGTGGATGTGGGTTTATTTTCGAATTTCCCGGTGTTAAAGGCGCGAAAGAGAGCATCCGAAGTCTCCGCCTGAACGCCGATGATCCTGGGAATTGACGGAATCAGTCCCAAATATTTAAGGTCTCTGAATCCTTTGTAGACACCGGACAGGATGCACCCATCGCCCACGGAAACAAACAGGACGTCCGGCGCACGCCCCAGTTGCTTGAACAGTTCCAGGGAAACGGTCTTTTTTCCTTCGATGGTCAGGGGATTATAAGCGCTGTTGCGATTCATGCCGCCATTCCGTTTTGAAAATTTGATGGACATGGCATAGGCCATGTCATAATTTCCATTCACTCGAAATACCCTGGCACCGTATTGAAGAGATTGCACCAGTTTTGCCTGTGGTGCGGTTTTCGGCAAAAACAAGGTGATTCTCTGGCCTGCGGCAGCGCCAACGCCCGCCATGGACGAGCCGGCATTGCCGGTGGAGGCCAGGGTAATGTCCTGGATGTTAAATTTTATAGCGGCTGCGGAAACCAGAAAGGAAGCCCTGTCTTTGAAAGAGGCCGTGGGATTCGAGCCGTCATCCTTGATGAACAGACGGTTGAATCCCACGGTTCGTCTAAGGTTTGCAGGTTCCCATAAGGGGGTGTTTCCCACGGGTATGGGTGGAAAATAAACCGGTTCCACCGGAAGCAGGTCAGAGACGGCAAACTGTATATCTGAAACACCGTGAAGTTCCACCTCCAAAACGCCTGTCAAGGGTTGTTCCTTTTGTTGCTGATTGGAGCAATCCGGACAAACGGTAAGGTCAGGCGTAATGTCATAGGATGCATTGCAGACGCTGCAACGGTAGCTGAACTCCATGATTAAAATCTCCGTAGGGCTTAAAGCTCGCTTCGGTTATTCCGCATATTTTTACGCATACAGAGACGGAATAACGGCATACATAGCCGCCGCCTTGACCAATTCGTCCTTCCTAGGTCACCTCATTGGGTGCATGGGCTGATCCTCATATCCGGGGCCGAAACCGATGCAGGGAATGCCGTAACGTCCCATGATGGAAACTCCGTTGGTGGAAAAAGTCCATTTGTCCACCACCGGCTCTTGGTTGAACAGAGAAGTAAAGGATTCTGCCAGGGTCTTGCAGGCGGCATGATCCTCATCCAGCACCCAACTGGGGAAATAGCATTCCGTGGGATAAATCAACCCGGTGTAGGATGGCCGGTTGTAATTGTACATTTTGACCTTGCCTTTGGTTTTTATCACCGAAGGAAGCTCACGAATCTCTTCCAGGGCATTTTCCCAGGTCTCGCCGCGGGTGAGGTGCCGGTCCACGGAAATTGAGCAGCCGTCGGCAACCGCGCACCGGGACGGTGAGGTATAAAAATCTCGGACACAGTCAAAGGTCCTTTGCCCATAAAAATGACAATATCTGGGGCCTGTATTCACACGTTTTTTTCCATTACACGTTTAAATCAATGGCCATAAGTGTTGCTCCGTTAATTGTCCGGATCGTTGTCTGAATCGTAATCCGGGTCGTCAATACCGGTTCTGCATTCGATATCCTTGAGCCGCTTCAGGCTGCTTTGCCAGTTGGCCCGTACCAGGGACTGGGCCAGGGCCACATCCCGTGATCCCAGGGCGTCCAGAATACGATCGTGTTCATCCAGGGGATACTTGGCACAGGCATATCCCTCGAAATAGGTAACTTCCACCCTCCGGCTCTTTATTTTCAAATCTCCTAAAATGGTCACTAGGTGTTGGTTGCCGGACCGTTCAATGAAAATATCATGGAAGCGGATGTCGGCCATGGAAGCTTTCACCGGATTCTCTTCCGCCAGGGCCTTTCCAAGAGCCTTGTTGGCCTGTGCCATTTTCTCGAAATCCCCTTCGGTCAAATGCGCCATGGCTTGGGAAACAGCGATCTCTTCAAGGGCCATAATGATAGGATAGATCATTTCCGGTTCCTTGATGGAAACTTCTGAAACCCGTGTCCACCGGTTGGCCGAAGATTCCACCAACTCCTTGTCTTCCAGTCGCCGCAAGGCTTCTCGCACCGGGGTGCGACTCACACCCATGTTTTTTGCCAGCTCTTTGTCAAGGAGTTTCTCCCCGGGACGCAGTTCGCCCTCCATGATCCAGGAAAGCAAGGTGTTATAAACTTCTTCCCTCATGAACGAACGATTGATGGGTTTGTTTTTAGCTGGAATGGGCATGGTCGGACGCTCGAATGATTGTTAACATATTGGATATAATATATCACTTTTAATTCCATGTCAACAAATCAGTTAAACCTGGGCCGGAGGTAACCGTTCACTCCTCTCTGGTTCCCACGCTCTGGTTTGGGAACCTTTTTGGGCCAAAGCCGCGTTAATTCAACGTTTCAGGATGCAGCGCAGATGTTCCCACGCCGGAGCATGGGAACGAGCTTTTTTATCTGGCCTTTGGCCTGATTTTTTCAATTAATTAATTAACTCATTGATATTATGGTGTTTCGCAATGACTTACTTGGCAGGCAGGTGGGGAGTGAACCGTTACGGCCGGAGGGAAAAAGGTACATTGTGGCGGCATGCTTCATAAGTCAGTTTACACTATTTCCTTAAGAGGTGCCATAATTGACAAACATTTACATGAAGAGCCGTCTACGGAACCGTACGCGCGGTGCTGTGGGCATAGACGGGAGGATTTGCTCCCTCTGACCCGATTACTAAAATCAACACCAT